>JADFOU010000176.1 GCA_022562655.1 candidate division TA06 bacterium | reverse complement strand
CTGGCAAGGACGGTAAACCCTCCGTCAAAGGAGTGGGCAGCACTCCTTGAAGTTGAACTTTCGATAGGAACATCTCCAAAAAACTCAACAAACATACTGACTCCAGACAGAAGACTGACCCCAAGGACTGTAGTATAGTTGAAGTCGGCCTGATTCGGGTCTTCTTCGGTCGACCAAGAGACGCCCAGATTGGTTCCAGTGGAAAGACGGTCAGATAATGTATGTGAGAAGGTAGCCCGGAAAGCAGGATCCAATCCCTCCCCATCTGTTGGGATCGAGAGTGACGCCAGTAGCGCTGTCTCTGGTCTCCAGCTCTTTTCATCTACGAGATGGATTTTGGTTCCCACCTCGATGTCACCAAAATCTTTCTCTCTAACACCACCTCTCTTCCAATTCCATCCATCCATACCAAGTCTCAGTTCCACATTGTCAAGAACCCCGACCCGGAGGAGGGAAGAAGGCAACTGGTGGGTCTGGATCACATCACCGGCTACATCGTCATTCTCGGTATAAATCCAGCCAGATTCAATCTGGATGAATCCCCGCGGAACGACTACACTCGACTCTGTTTGATCTGGCCGGTCGGTCACCAATTCTTCTGTCCTTCCAGTACCGAAACTCACCATCGCTGAAAGAAACGCCATAGAAATGAATCTTCTCCTTGCCCTTATCAAAGTAACATCCTTTACTCAATTAGCTAAATTTAACCGTTTAACCCCTCACCATTTAACCATCTTTTACGCCGCCACAAACAACCCCGTTACATACATGATGACCAAACCCGTCAAAAAGCCGGCAACATTTCCGAAAGTGACCAGTCCGCCTGAGGTGGATTTCCCCATCTGCTTCACAATCTCAAAAACCACCTGAAAGATCGCCCCGGCACCTATGGCTAAAAAGAGAACAGCCCAGATGGCTGAATAGGAAAACCCTCCAATCCAGGTTCCTAAGATAGTCGGTATACCGGCTAAAAGCCCCATCAGTACCAGGTGTTTCAGGGAAGGTTTGATTCGAGCAATGGGAGCGATGATGGCGACCCCTTCCGTCACATTGTGGATCATAAACCCCAGGACCAATAAGGCTCCCAGGGCAACCTCCCCAACGGCATAAGCTCCTCCTATCGCAAGTCCTTCCCCCAGATTATGAATCCCAATCCCAAAGGCGATGAGAAAGGCCAAAACCAATCTCTGATATCCCTCTCCTTTCTCCTTCGCCCTCATCTGACTCCTTCGGCTGATAGCGGATAGGCTGAGGAAAGAAAGTGAAAGACCAAATGTAAGAACCCCCATCCCTTGAAAGGTCTCAGGTGCCTTCTCCGTTGTCTCGATCGCCTCCACGAGGGAATCCACCCCCAAGAAGACCAAAAGCCCAACGGTCAAAGCGAGAAAGAACCCATACCACCCACTCCGAAGGGTCTTCAGAAAGGGAAGCCATAAGAGACCCAAGAAGACCGGAATCACACCCACATAGACCCCTAAGAGGGCAAAGGTGGAGAGATACCGACGATCCGGGGTAGGGGTCACCGTGGCGACCTCCACAACCGCCTCAAAAGTGACCCCATCCCTCGTAACCAGTGTAATATGCTCCATATCCCCCTCCACCCAGGGATAGGGAATCCGAATCCGCCCTCGACCCAGCCTCGAAAGGGTTGAATTCGGCTCCATTTCAAAGTTCCAGAAGGCTCCATTCACCATCACCTGGGCGATGGTGATGGGGTCAGGTCCATCATTCACCACATGAAGGAGGATCTCATCGGGCTTCAGGACGATCCGTTCCACCGAGAGTTCTTGAATCGGAGGGAGAATCGCTTTAAAGAGCCCCAGAGGACCTTTGGCTAAAAAGAGAGCGATCAAGACTCCCAACAAGATCAGAGGAAGAAAGGCAAAAAACCACCTTTTCATTCTTTCGCCTCCACGACATCCTCCATCACCTCAAAAAGCCCCATCCATCCCCGTTCCGCAAACTCAGTCTTATGAGCGTGAAACATAAATTTTCCGGGAAATCGAAATCGGAGTTCCAAGATTGACCGTTCTGCCTGTCCCAGAATGATCGTATCCGTGAAACTGTTGGGTGTGAGACTCGTTCCTGTCCGGAACTCGTTGAAGAAATTGGCATGGGTGTGGAAGGAGTTGATCTGGTCAAACTCGAGTATATTCACGAGATAGATCCGGACGAGTTCACCCAACTTTACCGGAATGGGGTGGTTCACATAGTAGAAGGTAATGGTATTGACTGCGTAGATCTCATTCTCCTCATCAAAGTTGGGATCAAAACCATTCATCATCATCACCAGTTCCCTCGCCTCTTCTCTGGGTGTTTCTGGATCCACGATGTAGACCCCGTAAAGCCCCTTGTGGATATGCTGGCTGAGGGGGGTGGAGTGGCAGTGGTAAAGATGAAGACCAAAGGGCTCTGCATCAAACTCATAGAGGAAGGTGTCTCCCGGAGCCACGAACTGATGAGGCATCGAACCATCCATCTCCGCAGGATGGAATCCGTGGAAGTGCATCGTATGGGGTTTTGTCCCCTGGTTGAGGAAATGGATCCGGATCCGATCCCCTTCAGTCGCCCGGATCGTGGGACCGGGAACTTGCCCATTGTAGGTCCAGGCAGGGAAGAAGACCCCCGGGGCGATCTCAATCTCCTTATCCACGGTATAGAACCAGTATTCCCGGAGGGTCCTTCCATCAGGAAGTTTCGACTCCTGATAGAACTTCTCCCGCTCTTCCGGTGGAAGGTTATTGAAATTCCAGGTGGTGAGATAGGTCATCGGGTCAATCCCAATCGCATCGGGGGAGACCTCCCCTACCGTCCCCATTCCCATCTCATAGGCAGAGACTAAACCCGAAGTTGTGGTTGAGGACCTCCGTGTGGCCTCTGTCTTTTCAGAGGCATCTCCATCTCGAGAACCCCCCATCACTCCCAATGAAACGAGCGAAAGAAATAATCCAAGTTCGAAGTTTCGAATTTTCACGTTGATCATTACGAAGTGCTAATTGCTAATTTTGAAATGAGTATTTAATTTTTCTTGATGCCAACCCAGATCTGTTGAGCCAATTCCTGCCCAATCATCTCCCTCTTGTTTGACGACCCTATTTGAATCAATAGGGGACCATTGAAAGGCTTCTTCTCAAAGACCTTGACCACCACATCGGGCAGAAGTCCGAGGCTCTCTAAATACTGGAGTCTTTCTGGCTCCTGCCCCCTTACCCAGCGAATGACCACAGACCGCCCCATCTCGATATCCGTCAGAGAAATGAGATCCCGTTCCTTAATCTTCCCATCCCGACCTGGGATAGGGGATCCATGGGGGTCGGTTGCAGGTCTTCCTAAAACCCTGTCTATCCTCTCTTCAAACTCCTCCGAGATCACATGCTCCAGCTTCTCCGCTTCGTCATGGACCTGGTCCCAGGGATATCCCAGAGCTTCCTATAGGTAGAGTTCCAGGAGCCGGTGGTGACGAATCACCTCTAAGGCGATCTTCTCACCGGAATGGGTCAGGGTGATCTCCTGGTAGGGGGTGTGACGGAGGAGTCCCATCTCCACCAATTTCTTCACCATATTCGTTACCGAGGCGGCAGAGACTCTCATCTCGTCTGAAATCGCCTTCGTTGTTACTCCCTTCTTCTCCTGCTGGAGATGGTAGACCATCTTGAGATAGTCCTGAACCGCTTGACTGATCACCTCATCCGCCTTCACCACTTCTTTAGCCCTCCGCAGGAAGATTTTTTGCATAACCTCAAATAATGTTTAGCCTTATCTAAACAATAGCACGGAAAGTCTCCTTTGTCAAGGGTTAATTTCAAAAGAAATTCACTCCAGAAATTGACAGGGATCGGATAAAGTTGGGCGGATTCGGTAATGACCTTGAGATTTAAAGTGTTGACTCACATGATATTTATTGATATACTGCGAAGAAATCAGAAACTTAGATATGGTAAACGTATCCGGTCTATCCGCTGTATTTGGAGATATTCTGGTTTGAATCAAAACCGGGAGATCCAATGAAAAAACTATATCGATCAAAAAAGGACAGAATGATTTTTGGAATCTGTGGTGGACTCGGTGAGCTATTCGATGTAGATCCCAACATATTCCGAATTGGATTGGTTCTCATTGGGATTGCCACTGGAATTGTCCCTGCCCTGATTGCTTACCTCGTGGCTTGGATTTTACTCCCCTTGAGAAAAACTCTGGAAAGCACGAAGGGATGAATTGCATCTAACAGACCCTCAAAATCAGACTATAGACCATAAACTTTTGACAGAGACGAAAATCTAAAGCCCAGAGTCTAAAGTCGAATATCCAAATTTAGAGAGAAGGAGGAAGAATGCTAAAGAAATGGCATGGGTGGATGACTTACACAGATTCAGTCAAGGAAACCGTCCAAATGTACGAGGAGATGTTCGGTTTTAAACCCGTTAGGGAGCGTGAGGGAGTTTACTGTTTCAAGTTTGAAAATGGTCATTTCTGGATCATCGGAGCTCCAAATACCAGCGTACCTTTTATGAATTTTGATGTGTCCGATATAGAATCAGAGGTAGAAAGACTGAAGAAGGTCGGGGTAAGTGTGGAGGTGGTGATGGAGGTTCACGGAGGAAAGTTTGCGTTCTGTACAGATAAGTACGGAAACGATTTTGGGTTATTCCAAAAAACAGAATAAAATAGGAAAAGATTGCGGCTTAGAAAATGAACTTTGAACATGTGAATATTCAGAAAGAAAATAAGGTTGCTACGATTATCCTCAACCGTCCCGAACGTCTCAATTCTTTTGCGGGAAGGATGAGAGATGAGATCTATGAGAGTCTGGAGGAAATGGGTAAGGATGATACGATCCGAACGGTCATCCTGACAGGTGCTGGTCGGGGTTTCTGCACAGGTGCAGATGTTGAATATCTGGCTCAACTCAATCGAGAACGAGATTGGGAAGGTTTTAGATGTCTTTTAATCGCAGGGAAGAAGGCGGTAAGTCAAATCCGGAAAATGG
>JADFOU010000175.1 GCA_022562655.1 candidate division TA06 bacterium | reverse complement strand
AGGTCATAGGACATCAGGTATGTGGTGTCCGGATATTCTCGCAGGAAAAGAAGGTTCCTACCATCCGTTAGGGGGTTGAGGTCGTTGAGGCTGTCAAAGGTGACTTGCGAGGTATCGCCGCTCTGGGTATTTTTGATGTGAAGATGTTGGAAGGAACCATCGGATTCCGACCAGACGATGATACTGTCTTCGATATGGTATCCAAATGGATTGGCCGCAAGAGCGACACTTAAAAATCCATCAAAATGCATCAGAGTGATCGTGGAAGAGGAATCCCGCATCCAGATCGTGTGCCCATTGGAGACAAAAGCTTCGCGGTTGGAAACATTGGTGGAACTGTCCTGAGTTATGGGGGTCATTGTGGAGGTGATAAAATCATAGTGCCATATTTGTTGGATCATATTAGTATCTGATAGTAAAAAACCATCCCAGACCATCTCCTCTCCATTGAGATAAAGGCGCTCACTCTGAAGGCTGTCCACAATCAACTGGAGAACTCCAAGGGAGTCATAGAACCAGGTATTGTTGAACTCCTCTCGATAGTTCAACCGTTCATTGTCTGTCATCAGGAAGTCCCGAAAGAGATCCACGGTATCCGTAACCTGAATGATCGAGACTCCGTTGAAATAGAAGATTGCGGACTGATCATCAAAGGGGTCGGAGGGATTGACGAACTCTTGCCAGGCCACCCGAGTGCTGTCCAAGCATTTGTACCTTGTCTGAACCCGTCCTGCATTGATGCTCGATGTCAACTGTTCCTGGGTGGTGGTCGTTCGGAGTTCCACTGCATCCCCAAAGGTTCCGATCGGCTGACCATCGTCATAGGCAATTTGGTGCTTGGAGAACAAAAGATCCTCTGCCTGCTGAGTTTGAAAATCATATCGGAAGACTTGAGGATTGTTGAACGTGGTGTCGATCTGATAGATCCCTTCATCCCGATCAATGATCACCACGGCTGGAACCTCAGAAATGGTGAAGGTTGTCTCTTGCGGGGTGAAGGGGTCAGCGAAGACCACCTTTCCAGAACCCAAAAGGGTATCCCACCAGGAATACCCGTACCAGCCGTTCCCCGTTGCCACATTCATCAAACTTACGTGGCCACTGTCACTTTCCCACTCAACGGTCAATGAGTCTCCATCAAAGAGGTAGAGCCGAGAGGTGTCCATGTGGGTATATCGCCACACAACCATCCCATCCTTGAGGGTCAACTTGTCAATATTTCCCTGCATAAAGTTGGAGAGGACTTGGAAATTGTTCCCGTCGTGCCAGAAGACAGCGGAGGAGGTATCTCCCGCAAAGTCTATTCCAATACAAGCCATAATCCCCTGATCGTACACGGGTCGGAGATAGAGATAGGTTGGATCGGAGAGGGGATTACTCATCGACTGACTAATGGAGTACAAGTTAACCTGACTCTGGGAGGCGCTGATGGGTTCCACATAGATAAGGTTATCCTCCTGGAGGTCGAACTGGCGTCCTGGTGGAAGGGGGCTCAGATCGAAGAAGGGTGTTGAATTCCAGAGATAGAGGTCATAGAGGGTGAGAGAGTCGGCTGGATTGACATAGGCGAGATACCTTCCATCCAACTTATAATCGGTTCGTGACATAGCACTGTCCACACGAAGAATCTCAAATCCGGTGAACCATTTCAGGAGAGGGTCTCCTGTTCCGAAGTGGTCTTCGATCCAGGCGAGGCGCCCTCCATCTATCTGGAGGAGGCGGTGATTGGTATTCTCAAAGGTGATATTCTTGATGTGGACTTGCTGGGATAACTGAGTCCAGCCCGATTGACTGATCCCGGAGAGGATCAGCATCGTGAATGCGAAAGTCTTGACCATCGTTCTTCCTTTCCTATTCCGAGGTTTCAGAGTTAAAACAATATATCACATCTCACCCTGATGAGTCAACTGGTTTTCCATTGATTCATTTTTTCTCTCCGACTAATAATAAAAAAGGGGCCCGATTCGGACCCCTACTGTATATTACGGTCAAATGGTTTTCACCGCAGCAGGATCAATTTTTTTGTGGAGATGAAGTCATTGGCTTGAAGACGATAGAAATAAATCCCGCTTGACTGATCTTTCGCCTTCCATTGGACTTGATAAACTCCTGGCTCTTGGACTAGATCCACAAGAGTCTCCACCAGCCTCCCGGTAATATTGTAGATTGTCAGACTTACTTGGATTTTCCCTTGTCCACTGATCCCTGATCCCTGACCCCTGATCCCTGGTAGGGAGTAGCGGATGAGGGTGGTAGAATGGAAGGGATTGGGGTGGTTCTGAACTAATCGAAATTCGAAGTTCGAAGTTCGAAATTCGCTATTTTCTTCGACTCCTGTGATGGTGTCTCTCCAGGCATCATACAAAATCCGAAGGCTGTCAATGGGGTCTACACTGGTAGGGGTATTGGAGACAACCAAATACGGGTAGTCCGTGCTGTCCGGAAGGACAACATGGATGAAGGCGGAGATGGAGGACTTTCCCCAAACGAGGCATCGGGTATCCGCACCAGGAACCTTTGCCGCCTCCAGGGCAGCCATCAACCGGTCTGAGAGCGATCCTGGGGTCAAATTGAAAATCACCTCCATCGATTCCACTATGGTAGAATCCAAGAGGATATTTCCCTGAATGGCATAGGTCGTTCCCGTACGGTGTCCTTTCCAATCGGATGTATTCACTCCAGTATAGGCGGCGCTTCTTCCTCCTCCTACGAGGTCCACAATCCCGTATTGGCGAATGGTAGGATTCCCCTGGGCATCGTTGACGATGAGGGAGTCAATAATCTCTTGTGGGGAGAGCCCCAGCTCCATCAGGGAGTGTGCATATTGCTGGTTGTCCGAGCGATAATAGGCCTGGGTATTGATGGATCCAATGGCTCCAATGGGATCATTAATGATTTGGGAGTTGGCGATACAGGATGCCCCTGCACTTCCTACCTCGCCTGTGCTGGGATCTATCGCGACGATGGAAAATGTAGCCCCTACGGGTTCTGCAAATCCGCCTAAGGCGGACCATCCCATCAAGCAGCAAAGAAAGGATTTCATTATCATCTTCTCATCCCTCATTTGGAAGTTCGTCTAATCGAACATCTTCTATCTTCAGATTGATTTTATTCCGACTTCCAAGCTGTGTCAAGCAAAAAGGGGGGCCTGCTATAGCAGGCCCCCAACAGACTGGAAATTTGTAAATTGAAACTGGAAACTAGTTTTTGAAATTGGAAATTAGTTTCAGCTCAAGATGATTCTTCCATATAGAATGATTCAAATCTTTCTTGAAAAATGAAATCTAGTGTAAATCTTGTGAAATCTCGTGGTTACTATCATTCATTTGAATCACAATCTCTCCTCGCATCATCTTCGGATGCTCTGAACAGTAATACTCTATTTTCCCCTCCTCCGGAGCTGTAAAAGTAAGGGTTTCGGATTCCCCAAATCGGAGGGGTTGAGGAAGACGGATTTCCAGACCTTCTACGACAAAGTCATGGAGAATTCCTGGATCTTCATTCCGGATGATGATCCGAACCTTCTCCCCAGGTTTGAAAAAGATTGAAGGATTTGTCTCAACTCCGAATTCCGAACTCCGAATTCCGAATTCGAAGAAAGTCATCCCCTTTGCCACAAGAGTAATTTCCCGCACTTCATCCTTTCTATTTAAAGTAATCCCTTGGGCGCCTAAGAAAAAGAAAAGCCCTGTGACCAAAAGGATGAACAAAGAGAAACCCAGACCAAAACTTTTCGTCTTAACACTCATCTCATCTCCTTTCTAAATTTTCTTTATCTCGGAAATCTCAAGGAGACGCCGAGTCCTATAAACCCATCTTCAGCAACTTCCGAGAGGCCAACTCCACCGCAAGGGGCACTCCCCGCGACCTTGTCAGACCCCTATTAAGGCTCAACCACCAGAGTACCGCGCATCATGGCATGTCCAGCACCACAGAGATGGGAGCAGCGATAGGTAAAGGAACCGGCCTTGTCCGCGGTAAATTCTACAATGGTTTCCCCTTTACCACGTGGTGGAATGTCTTTACGAATCTGATATGCTGCAATGGCCACACCGTGTGTCGTGTCTCGGCTCCTAAATATCAAGCGGACCCGTTCCCCCTGACGTACACGGATCTGTGATGGTCTAAAGTCGAAACGCTCTGCTTCAATTCGGATAATGCGCGTCCCATCTTCAGCCATTGTGTCTATATATGATGATCTCAGTGTACAGGAAGATGTCCCAAATACAACCAAGATCAAAATGGAGCTCATCCATCCTTGTGTGCTTAGAAATCTCATAATCAACTCTCCTTTCATTTTCTAAAGATAATTAAAACCACCATCCCAGTCCCATGTTGAAGGAATCACCTTCCTCCACGGTGGGATCTTCGTTGTTGCCGATTTGGTAATCTACTTTAATCACCACGTCCGGGTGAGGCCAAAAACTCACCCCTAGGGTGATCCAGTTCCGGTCAAACCGAGTCTTCGGTTGAAATCCAGTAGGAACCTCTGCTTGGGTATTGGCCTCTTCGTAGCGAGAAAATACCGCGAGATCCCACCTGTGCGTCTGGGGGAGAATGTGAACGGCGGCCTCCAGGCCGAACCCCTCCATCTGCTTGGCGACGGGGCCATCTTCGGGGGCAATCGCCGCTGTCAAACCATCCGCATTACTGACAAATGTTTGCGTCCAGATTCCTCGAAGCTCCAGGGAGCGGTACCGATAAGCGAGGTCGATATCGTAAATCGTGACCGCAGCGGACGTGTCGATTTCGTGTCCCACGTCGCCGTAGTAGAGCGACGTCCCTAAGGTCAGATCCTTGAATCCATTATAGGTTAGTCTACTCGCTATGGCAGGCTTATCGGCGTTGGTTTTGAAGGCTTTTGAGCGCGCTCCCCGAATTCCGCTCGCTTTGAACTTTGTGCCATCAAGGGAACCGAGGAGGTAAAGCTTGTAGTCGAGCCCTGGGACTATTCGACCAGATATACCTATGCCCGGATCGAACCAGGTGGTGGGAATCAAA
>JADFOU010000174.1 GCA_022562655.1 candidate division TA06 bacterium | reverse complement strand
TTCATTCAGGATGATGCTTTTATCACATTTAGATATGCATATAATTTCGCAAAAGGAAACGGACTCGTATGGAATGAGGGAGAAATGGTACAAGGTTATACGAGCTTTTTATGGACTCTTGTAATGAGCATCCCTCTATACTTTGACATCGACCCGATAACATTTTCGTATGTATTGGGCATGGTGTTTTTCATTTTTTCATTGATTTTTACCTACAAGGTATCACTTCTTATTTTCAACTCGAGGAATATAAGTTTATTAACTATTATACTTTTAGGTACAAATTATACGTTCAGCTCCTATGCAACGAGCGGTTTTGGAACACAGCTACAGGCTTGTTTATTTGTCACAAGCCTTTATCTCCTTTTGCGATCCATTTATAGAAAGGATTGGAAGAACCGCACAATGGTGATGCTCTCTTTACTGTTGAGTTGTGCTATGTTAACACAACTTGACTCCGCATTGTTAATTATCGTGATTTTCCCTTTCGCCTTATTCTTTCTGCAGAAAGAAATGATCACTACACCGAAGAAGTTAATCAAGATGCTTCTATTGATTTTACCGTTTACGATATTTGTTGGGAGTTGGTTTATTTGGAAGTTGTCATATTATGGAGATATTCTTCCGAATACTTTTTATGTCAAAGTATCTTCACCTACTTCCATAAAATTAGGAGTTTTTTATTTCTACCTATTTTTATTTTCATATTGGCTTATTCCATTTCTATTCTTAGGATTAATAGCGCTGAAAGGACTTTTGAAGAAAGAGAATCTTGCGATAGTTATTTCTTTGATCTTAATTGTTGTATGGTCACTCTATGTGATTAAAGTTGGCGGAGATTTTTTGGAGTTTAGATTCATAGTACCCATATTGCCTTTAGTGTTTATAGTGATCACATGGTTGACCTTGAGTTTTATCCAACAAAAGGAGATTCAGATCGTTTTAATAGCACTTGTACTATTGGGTTCTTTGCATCATACTATTACGTTTGCAGTATTAACGAACAAGCTAGAGATAGAATCAATAAAACAACTCTATGGACATCTCAAGAATAGTAATGAGAATTGGGCCGAGATAGGAAGAGTTTTCGGAAAAATATTTGATTATAACCCAAATGTAACGATAGCCGTAACTGCTGCTGGAGCGATACCATTTTATTCCCGATTGAAAACAATAGATATGCTAGGTCTTAATGACCGGTGGGTTGCAAAATATGGAGATGTTATAGGAACCCGGCCGGGTCATCAAAGAAGAGCCCCATTTAGTTATCTGCTTGAGCGAAAAGTTAACATTGTCATCGCCCATCCATGGTTGATCAGAAATGACAGCAATTCCGAAAAGAAATACACTATCGAGCACTTGGAAACTTTTGGAGTTAAGAATGAAGATGAAGTTCCCCCCCATGCAAGCATTATAGAAATACCCATAGACCAAAATTATAGACTTGTCACACTTTATCTCACTCGTAGCCCTATTGTAGATGAGGCTATTCAGAGGTATTGCTTGGATGAATATCCAATATTGAGGTAATGACAGTACATCTACTTTTATTCTTGGATTCCTTAAATGGAGGGTTGTTTTTGTTTGACATGGATCTCATTTTCTCCTATTATCCTGCCCATAGAACGGTCTCCAGTAGAAGATGAAGAGACCCTGTGTCTTTTTAGACCGAGATGGGACAATCTGTGAAGATAAGGTCTACCTTTCCGATCCTGAGGGGTTGGTGATCTTTCCCGGAGTGCCTGAAGGGATCCGTGGTTTGAAAGAGGCAGGGTTTCACGTGATTGTCGTCACCAATCAATCTGGTGTTGGACGGGGATATTTTGAAGAGGAGACCTTGAAGGAGATCCACCAGAGACTCGAAGAGATTTTGCAAGAAAAGGGAGCCGAGATTGATGCAATCTACTATTGTCCCCACCATCCTGATGAAAACTGTGACTGTCGGAAACCGAAAACGGGTCTTGTCAAGAAGGCGTTACAAGATTTTGAGATTGATCTTGGAAGGTCCTTCATCATTGGAGATACCGTAGCGGATGTGGAATTGGGAAAGAAGATGGGATTGAAAACAATTCTCGTTTGGAATGAGGAGGGTGGGGGAGAGGTTCCCCCGGATTTCATCGCAAAAGATTTTCAAAAAGCCGTCCAGTGGATTTTAAAGGCTGACCCTAGACCGTAGACTATAGACTAATGTCTAATGTCCAAAGTCTAATGTCTGAATTTCCATGAACAGTCTTTCAGTCGTCGTCCTCACCCATAATGAAGAAAAGAACATAGAAGAGTGTCTTCGCTCTGTAGAATGGGCGGATGAGATTATCATCGTGGACTCCAATAGCACGGATGGAACGACAGAGGTGGCAAGGCGCTGGACGGAAAAGATTTACCAGAGGAAATGGGAGGGGTTCGGTCCTCTCAAAAACTTCGGAATTGAAAAGGCTATGGGGGATTGGATCCTCTCTTTGGATGCGGATGAAAGAGTGACAGAGGAACTAAAAAGGGAAATCCAGGAGGTTCTCCAAAACAAAAATCCCATTCAGGGGTATTACCTTCCACGACGGGCATTCTTCTTAGGTCGCCCAATCCGGGCTGGCGGCTGGTACCCCGGCTATGTCTTGAGACTCTTCCAAAGAGAAAAAGGGAGATTCAATCACTCCCTTGTCCATGAGGCACTTCAGGTGAAGGGGAAAGTCGGCTATCTGAAGGAAGAACTTCTTCATTATACCGATACTGATCTCCATCATTATTTGGAGAAGTTACAACAATATACATCCCTGGCTGCAGAGGAACTCTACGAAAGAGGCGTACGTTCCAATCTCCCCAGACTTCTCTTGAGACCCCCCTATTTTTTCTTTCGGATGTTCATCATCCGAAGGGGATTTTTGGATGGCTTCCATGGTTTCATTCTTGCCGTCCTCTCAGCCTTCTACGTCTTTGTCAAGTATGCAAAACTCTGGGAAAAAGAGAGAAATCAAAAGTCCAATGTCTGAAGTCCAAAGTCACGATTTTGGTATTAGCATCGTGATTCCGAACTGGAATGGGAGGTCCCTACTCGAAAGGTTCCTTCCATCAGTCCTGAAAGCGGCAGAAAACTACGAAGGGAAATGGGAACTCATTGTTGTGGATGATGGAAGTACGGATGATAGCATAAAGTTCTTACAGAAACACTATCCCCTGGTTCGACTGATTTGCAATCCCGGACGGGGTGGTTTTGCACGCGCAGCCAATCGGGGGTTCAGATCATCCCGATTTGAGATTGTCATTCTTCTGAACAACGATGTTGAAGTGAAACCTGATTTCATCCTTCCTCTCCTCGACCATTTCTCTGATCCGGGAACTTTTGCAGTGGCTTCGAAGTCTTATGATCTTGATGGAAAAACCCTCCGGGACGGTGGGAGAATCGGCGAGTTTCGTAGAGGGCTTTTCAGGGTCTACCAAAACTATGATATTTTGAACCCCTCGTCCTCTCCTCAAAATTCTTATCCAGCTTTCTTAGCCTGTGGTGGGTTCTCAGCCTTTTCCAAAGAGAAATTCCACCGCATGGGTGGGTTTGATGAACTCTTCTCTCCCTTCAATTGGGAGGATACTGACCTCTCCTACCGTGCTTGGAAGCGGGGATGGAACGTCCACTATGAACCGAGGAGCATCGTCTATCACAAACCCAATACGACCATCCAAAGCCGTTTTCAAAAGTTCACGATCGACACCATCTCCAAAAGGAACCGTCTCTATTTCACCTGGAAAAACCTCTCAGACAGGAACCTTTTGATCCAGCATCTCTTCTTCCTCTTTGGTTCCCTTTTCTCCTCCCTCTTTGAAAGGGATTTTGCCTTCTATCCTGCATTTCTGATGGCGATCCGAAACCTTCCCGAAGTTTTGAAGAAGCGAAGGAAGGAAAAACGCCATCGCCAAAGGACAGATCGCGAAGTCCTCTATCTCACTTCCCTCTGGTCGGAACATGGTGGAGAGATCGTTCAATCCTGAGCGAATTCTGGTGATCCGGCTGAGGAAAATGGGAGATCTCCTCTGTGCTACTCCAGTCGTAACTAATTTGAGAAGGAATTTCCCAAACAGTACGATTTCCTTTTTAGTCGAAGAGAGATACAAAGAGGTTTTGGAAGGAAATCCGGACTTGGATGAATTGATCTCCTTTGACCGATCTCATAGTTCTCTTTTTCAAAGGATCTTGTATGAATTTAGATTTCTCCGAAAAGTTCGCCAAAAGGATTTCGACCTCACTGTTGATCTTTTAGGAACCCTCCGAACCGCCATCCTCTCTCTCCTCTCTGGAGCCAAACAAAGGGTGGGTTTTACCTATCGGGTCCGAAAATTCTTCTACAATATCCGGGTGGAGGCGAGGAACCCCCAGTATGTTGTGGATTTTAATTTAGACACCCTACGGACCTTAGGACTTAAGATTGAGACCAAAGAACTCATCTTTTCTCTCTCTGAAGAAGCAGAAAGGTTTGGGAAGGCGTTCTGGAAAGGTCATGGCACAAAAAAGGTGGTTGGACTCTTTCCGGGTGGGGGTTGGCCTGCGAAGCGGTGGAGTGTGGAGAAGTTTGCCGAACTAGGGGAGAGGATTGAAAAAGAATTGGGCTATACGATTCTCTTTCTTGGAGGACCTCAGGAGAAGGGGGTCCTTTCGGAAATCTCCATACGGATGGCAAAGAAACCGTGGATTCTGGAAGGGATTGGGCTGAAAGAGTTGGGAGCTGTCCTCAAAGGCCTCAACCTTTTAATTGGGAATGATTCAGGCCCCATCAATTTAGCCATCGCCTTAGAAGTTCCTACCATCACCCTATTCGGTCCTACCAACCCTCAAAATCACAATCCGCCCAATGGGAGACACATTGCCCTCAGCAGATATGTAATCTGTCGAAACCCGACTGCCTTCGTCTGTGATCTCCCGAATTGCTGTATCCAGTCTATTCAGGTGGAGGAGGTGGTGGAGAAGGTGAAGGAAGTCTTAGAATCAAACTCTGGACATTAGACCATAGACTATAGTTTACAGACAATACCCGAGTCCAAAGTCCAATGTCAAATGAAAA
>JADFOU010000173.1:3890-5046 GCA_022562655.1 candidate division TA06 bacterium | reverse complement strand
GACAGGGAGCTCCAGCCAGTCTGGGATATCTGTTGGCGTTGCTGGGGGCGCTGCATCTGGATCAAGTATCCTGGTATGAAGCACAGTGAGGGAGCCATCAAAGTTCGGTATCTTATAAAGTCTGAAATTCCCGTCATCCTCATTCTCAGTTGAATAAGCAATGGGTTGTCCAACTTCTGATCTCCAATGTGGACTTTGAAATTCCAGCTCCCTCTCAGTAGCCTTGAAGAGCATCCTATTCTCAGAGAAGATAGCGATTATATTGATGACATCGGTTGGCAGTCCGTATTCTGAAGTGGCTACAAATTGGGAAAGGAATGTAACTGCGGTAAACCACTGATCCTTGGAGAGATCGAAGATGACATCGTCGAAGAACTTATCGGAGATAGCAGAGTCAGCTTGTCCAAGTGAAAGATCGGTGACAAACTGGAGGGCTCCTACCTTGCTCATTCTGTCAGCTTCCTCATCCTCTTTGAAAGCTCCTCTATCTTATTTTTCAGAGTCCCCGTCATCCTGGCTCTTGCAAGCAAAATGATTTGAGTCAGGTCAATCATGGGAAGTGCGTCTTCATCCGATAAAGTTATCTCGGTACTATCAGTTAAGAACTCAGGCGTTTTATTGGAGCTGATAACCTGCACTGTCGAAGCCACACTAAGACCAGGATGAAGAATAAGGAGATCTCTTCCAACTGTTGCAAAGACCTCTATCCTAGGTCCTATCTTGCCAAACCAGTTCAAGTCTACATGAGTCAGAGACTTTAGAGTCACCCTTTCTAAATCTCTTTCATCAGAAACGGAACTACCCCCATCCCTAACTCGAACTGCCTTAATCTTTATCCCAAGCGGGATCTCATCCATGACTGGATAGATCTGAATCGAAGGTATCGTAGTCAGGACTGTTACGTTCTCGGAGGCTCCTCTCCTCGTATTAATCGCCCACTGTGCATGAGTTAGGATGGAACGGACAAATGCTCTGGAATTGAGAGCCGCATTCGGATCCCTAACAAGCTCAAGGACACGGTCAACGGGAGCTTCGCTCACAATCTCCCTCTTGAGAAGATTTCCTCTCTTTCTTTCCAGTTTGCAGGACGGGCAGGCTTTTCAAACTCTCCCTTCGTTTCCATCATTTAATAGTTTTAGCCCCGGCTTCTCAGGGC
>JADFOU010000173.1:0-3880 GCA_022562655.1 candidate division TA06 bacterium | reverse complement strand
AGATGTCCTCTCTTGCATTTGTGATGTCAAAGGAAGGGGCAGGTACTCCGATACTCTGGAGGATGAAAGTTGCATCGTCGGATCCACGATCTGCCTTGATCGCTTCTCGAATGAACCTCTCCCATCTCGTCTCCTGAGCTCGGTATTCGTTTCTCCAAAAGGCAGCGGCTTCAATTCGAAGATTGTCTGCGGCTTGCCCAGCCTTATATCTCATCACATCGATGAGAGCTCCTTCGACTAGAACATGAGGATCGATCTCTGCCGGAATGATGGCCTCGAAAGGAAGCTCCTCAGGGATCTCCCAGTAGGTGTAATAGAGATGTTCAGCATCGCTATTGGCAGGGGGATAGATCTCGACAGTCTTCACTCCATCGATAGAACCAATCTCAACCCAGATTTCTGGGCCAGGACCTATGCTATCTCTGGCGGGGGCAAGGGAGTCTAATTCTGAGAGAGACTTTCTGCGGAGTGGTCTGCGAAGTCTGCCGTGTATAAAGTCTGAACCGATCCATCGAGCGGCAGATTCAAGTTTTGAGACTCGGGCGACGATGTTATAGCCGCCCAATGTAATCGTGGCTTCTGAGAACTTACTTTTAAGTCTGAGTTCATTATCGGTGAAACCTGCTATCTCATACCAGACTGTAGTAACCCTGATAAAACGGCCAACCAGATCTGGAGACCAGGCGGCTTGTGCAGTAGCATCCCCGGTAATGACATTGGAATCTCTTGTTGCTGTGACAAGTCCAGCAGAGATGGTGGCAGGAAGGATTAACTCTCCGAGACGGCGTTGATGACGGAACCTCTGACGTGCAAGAATGCGTCGGTAACGGTCTGCAACCCACTTGCCAGCAAGGAGATATCCAGCATCCGTATCAATTGAGGCAAGAACACTCCTGGCAACATCTTCAACAGTTTGCATTCTTTCATCCCTCTATTGTCCGAAAACAGGATCACAGAAGACACCGAGAATATCATCTTCGCTCATGAGAAGGAAGGTCTCATTATTGAGATAAACTTCGACCCCGATCCACTTCCCAAAAAGAATCAATTCCCGCTCATGCAAGGATTTGACATCAGGGCCGACACCGATTATGACTCCTTCGTTGTTTTGCTTCTTTGCGGTATCAGGAAGATAAATCTCACCGGATTTTCTATCTCCTGGAAGAGTAGGTCTAACAAGAACACGCCTGCCAAGAGGTCTAAAAATCCTGCCCTTCAACGAGCTCTCGCACTTCTCAATTTCGCAGGAACTCCAAGAAAGCTATTTCTCTTGATCTCTGTCTTTTCACCGAGAGCCAAACTCTTGAGAGTATCTGTGTCAAATTCAAGATAGAGTCTGGTCGCTGCCCTTGAAGTCATAGGGACCTTATCGATTTTCATATCGCCCCGCTTCACAGCAAGGGCGAATCCGGCTGCCTTTTTTCCCATTTTCTTATCCTTAGAGCAGATTGTAATTGTAGCGAACATAGAGGCCGTAGTAATCGAGAACTGTCGTAGCCGCTGCATCCCAGGAAACCTCAAGGATCAGATTCCTAAGAGCAGTATTCCTACCGACCACTATTGGAGATGCCACCGCCGGCCCCACATTGGTGACGTAGGGATTTGCCTGAATCGCAGTAGCCAGTGATCCCAGCAGCGTCCCACCGAGAGTGGAATCGACAGCATTCGCTACGTTATCCGCATAGGTCACTTCATGAATATCGAAGGAATGGGCATCTAAAGCCTCAGTCGCAATCCCATAAATGAGATCCATCGAGACAACTTCAAACCCCCGAATATCATGAGGAGTATCGAGGTTTGCTGGATCATCTCCTATCTTCTGAAGGAGTATTGCCCCCAGAGGAAAAGAGAACTGGCCTGCTTCATCAGCGGCAGTCTTCCTAAGTACGATGTCCCCGGCAGCGAGCCTTGTCTTCGTCCACGTTCCAGTGAAGAAGTCGGCTAGGGAGGCGGGGATAAAAATTGCCCCATCAGTCTCCTTCGTTTGAGAGACGATGGGACCCGAGCTATGTTTTCTAGCCATTTAATCCTCCTTTAGCCAGTGCTCCCGAAAAGACCGCGCCATGCACCGAATCCTTTAGTGTGACGCTGGTACGATGTGAAGACAGCATTCTTCGTCCAAGGATCATCGAAACTATCGAAGATCGGATTGTCACGCATAAAGAAGTTGATGTTATGAACTCCCTTTGCTGCCATCACAAACCATGCTGTTGAGGAAGTGATGAAGTGGGCGACCATCCAACCCAGATCCTCTTCGATCAATGAGTTCAACTCATTGTCTGACGTGAATGGTTTGCCGGTTGAGCCAAGAATCTCCCGAGCGACAAACTTGTTTGCGGGTGTGACGATGGCAAAAGTAGGAGCCATCAACCTAGGCAATCCTCTTTCGTCAGTCAATCCCTCAAAATGAAGGATCGCGTTTTGAATCCCAGTAACTGAGAAACCGACATCGACAGTCGGACGATTCCTTCTTGTAACTCCATCGAGACCGACGTGATCTCCTGAGAGAGCTTCACCTGCGGTGAAACCTACCTTTGTAGCATCAAAGGCACCGTTGAACGGATCCCAGGCATCAACCTCCAGCCTGTTCCTGGATGACCTTGCCATCTCACGAGAGAGCTCTCTCATAATTCCGTAGAGCTCATCACGCCACATCTCCCAGGTTATTTCTACAGCCAGTCCAAACGGTTCCGCAGTATAACTTTTGGTTCCGCCGAGGATCGGCTGATCTAAGCCAAACTGAATACCTTCAGGTTTCGAAGGCATTGTTCCGAGACCAGAGATTTGCTGGTCTTTTATCGGATTTGTCTCCATATCAGGAGTATTGAGAACAGCAGGATATTCCAAGGGACGTTCCTTCCCTGTCTCAATATAGACCCTGTGAAGGTCAGGCACTAGAAGTGCCGCGAATCCACCTCTTCCAATAGCCATTTTATTAAACCCCCCTTAGTTAAGTTTTATCCTGAATCATGTGGTCGAAAGAAAACTCGAAAAGAACACGAGCATCGACTGTTCCAACAGGATCCTTGAAACGCCTGACTCTGACTCGACCATTTGCGCCGGTCTTTGATTTGTCAACGAAGTAGTTATTATTCGTAGCCTTCGTCAACCCGAACTCCTGAAGAAGATCTGCTGCAAGCGAGGTGTAACCTCCACCCACATCATCACTCAAAGTTCCCTCAAATTGCAGACTCGGAATTGCGGGGATATAACGAACAGTCCCAGCTCCTGCAACAGAGTTGTTATCACCCGGTTCAGCGGCGACACCAAGAATATCTGTGGGATTAACTCCACCTTCCTCGGCTCGACCTGCATTCTCAACGAGAATTGCTCCTTCGAGAAAGGTCTCTGACGCAGACTCGGGAGCACTCTCTGATGGGGTAGCGTTCATACCCATCCTCGTACTCGGAATTATTTTTTGAATTGCCATGAATTACCTCCCTGTTTCTGCGCCCGGAACAGTTCCATGCCGGACCATGTCGTTGAATTTTCCTTTTGCTATATTCTGAGCCCTTACTTTCTGGCTCATCTTCATAAGAAGTTTCTCGTCCGGGTCAGTATGGACGATGACACCCTTATCTCTGTAGCGATCACCGAGTTCGATGAGAACAGACTTTACGTTATCTTCCTGCATCTGTCTCTTCCTCCTCTTTTCCCGCTCCATAAGTTCATAACGGTCTATCCTGATTCTCATCAAGATTGTATCTCCAACTCTGCGAAAAGTTCCTTCACCTTCTCGGAGACAGTTTCTTGCTTCTTCCATGTCACCCTGGACAACCTGCCATCTTCTCGATGTTTTCGCAGTTACAAAACGACCATTGCCCCATGTGTTGACCCAGCAATATCGATAGAGAGGATCTGCCTTGGAGACTGCAAGTTC
>JADFOU010000172.1 GCA_022562655.1 candidate division TA06 bacterium | reverse complement strand
TCTTTTTTTGCATACTCAAAAGCGCTCTTACAGAGTTTCTCTGCAATTCCTTGTCCCCGGAAGATTTGAGGAACATACGTATGGTAGAGGTCGATGGTATTCCCTTCTCGGCGATACATCAGGCATGCTTCATAGCCTTTGAGTTTCACACAGAAACGTTGTTCCTGATCGTTGTGTCGTACCGATAATCCCTCGTTCGGTCTATTCATAGCGCGGCAACAGCGGATCGATTTCTCTGGACCAGGCATCGATTCCACCCCTGAGACTCTTCACGTGGGTAAACCCTTGAGCGCTCAGGTGGGTGACGGCCTCCAAGCTCCTTTCGCCCCTGTGACAGTACAGTACGATGGCGGTCTCCTTCGACCATGTCTCCATGATTTCCTGGGTTAGCTCCTGGGTGGCGAACTGGTCGCCTTTAATATAGGCCAAGCATCTTTCTTCCGGTGTGCGCACATCGATGAGTTTGACCTGTTTCTCCTCCAGGAGCTTGACCAGATCTTTCGGCCCAAGCTGGAGGCTGTCGGCCTTCTTCCCTGTCAAATGATGAGGATTCTTAATTGGACCGGATATGTTCGTCAAGGATCGCTTTTGCTTCCTCCAAGCGTTCAACGGCCACCATCACCTTGGTGCCGCCACCGCCGATACCATAGGGAAGGCCCCCCTCAAAAACTCTGCAAGGGATTCTCGCATTTTCCAGAAGTGTTCGAATAACATGAACCTCTGAAGGTCGAACAGATTCAAAAACCTCTACCAATTTTGTCCCTTCCAAAGGCACCTCATCCTCACCAGGCCCTTCCCCCCCGATCTCTTTTTGAGTCTCGATTGGGCTTTTCGGCCAGAAATACTTCATGATGATGTAGAGGATAAGAAACCCTCCCAAAAGGATCAGAAATCTCTTAATGGCTATCTCCTATTCTCATCTTGAAATCTCCAGTATTTTATATCTTAAAACCCCCCCAGGAGTTTTAACCTCAACGATCTTGTTCTTCTTATGCCCCAATAAACCTTGCCCTATAGGAGAGGTAATGGAAATCTTCCCTTTGGAATAATCTGCTTCTAATGCTGAGACCAGAGTATATCGAAGTACTTCTTTTGAGTCTAAATCCTTTAATTGGACAGTTGCACCTATCAATGCCTTATCCTTGGGGATATCCTCATCATCAATGATTCGGGCTCGACTAAGCTTATCTTCTAAATCAACGGCCCTTTTCTCATTTTGGGCTTGTGCGTCTTTAGCCGCATCATATTCAGCGTTTTCACTGATATCTCCATGCTCCCGAGCTTTTCCTATCTCCTTGGATATTTCTCTGCGTCGCACATGCTTTAAGCGCTCTAACTCTTCTCTTAATTTTTCATAGCCTTCTCGGCTTAAATAGATATCTTCTGTGTCCATTTATCACCTCTATAAAACTCTTTGAATCTTTTAGGCTTTAAGACTCATCGTCTCTCGAAGCTCGTGAAGTGCCCGCTCAATTTTCTCGGTCGCCTCAAGGTAATGATCGGTTCTGAAGAGAAGCGGCTTGCCAAAAGAGACCCGCACCTCTCCCCTTCGCCGGGGAATGATCTTTTCCCAGGGCAGAACATATTCGGTGCCGTCAAGAAATACGGGAATGACTGGGACACCCATCTCCAACCCAAGGAGTCCAGCCCCGCGTTTCAAGGGAAGGATATCCTTTGTGGTACTCACTCTCCCCTCAGGATAGATGATAATGGACCAGCCTTGGTCCAGCAGCTTTCCGACTGCCTCTAGCCCCGCCTCAATATTTTCTCTCTCCTCACGCGGAAATGAAAAATTCGCAAAGAGAAGCTCGAAAAACGGAACCACAAACCGATACCGCCTCACCACATCGGCTCCCGCAGCAAAGGCGACGCGCCTCCGAATCCGGTGCGGCAAAGCGCGGAGCATCATGGGGGAGTCCAAGAAACTGCGGTGACCGGGCATAATGAGAAATGGGCCCTTCAGTTTGTGAAATACCTCCGCTCCAGAAATCCGCGGACGGACCCACACCAAGAGAAGAGGATAGATGAGAATCCAATACAATAACTCCCGGATGATGGTCGCAAGGGGAGTGAAGGGCCATTTCTTCAGGGAGTTCTCTGCTTTTTCCGCTCGGGGCGCCTTATTCAACATCACTTCCAAATCTCTCACGCGCGTATCCTGCGTAATATCCCGCTCCTCAAGAATAACGCCAAACACCTCCTCAATCCTCGTGACTAATTCAATCCGCATAATAGAATCAAGGAGAAGATCGGAGACGAGGAGCATGTCAGGATGGATGAGGGCGGGGTCTTTATTAAAGAGTGTTCCGAGGAGTGCAGCGAGGGGCGCAATGACTTTTGCGGGAGGATGGGTCTCCTCCGCCGCTTGCCGAAGTTTGGAGAGGATTTTTTCCTTCTGGGGTTTTCTTGTCGCTGACCTCGGGAAATCGGTCTCGGGCCAAACCGTATAGCCTTGTACCCTTTGGAAGCTCGCGATCTTCTTATTGGTATCCTTAATAACGTCGCCCGGGTTAATCCCCTCATCCAGGAGCAATACGGCATGGATTTCTACTCGGGCATCCCGCTCAAGCCCAACGACGACACTATCCCGCACGCCCGGATGCTTATTCAATTCAAATTCGATATCCTCGGAATAGACGTTCTGTCCGGACGGCCCTAGAATCACATACTTTTTCCTTCCACGGATAAAGAGAAAGCCGTTCTGGTCCAGTTCACCGATATCCCCGGTTTTAAACCACCCTTCTTTATCAAAGGTTCCCTTCGTCTTTTCTTCGTCCTTATAATACCCCCGAAACACATTGGGGCCCTTTACCAGCACCTCTCCATCAGGCGCAATTTTTACCGTCACTTTCTCAACCGGTTTCCCCACTGACCCGAAGCAGTGTTCACGATACGTATTGGCGCATACGATGGGTGCGGTTTCGGTAAGTCCGTAACCTTGCAGGAGACGAATGCCGAGGAGTTCCCACTTCTTCTCAAGGTCCGGATCCAGGGGTGCTCCTCCGGAGGCCACCGTGGTGAGGTGCCCACCAAAGCGTCTATGGACTCTAGAAAAAAGGTAACGGCGCAAGAAAAAGGGTAAAGATCCGGCGATCTTCCGCGCGGTCACCAAAGAGGCTTGCTTCCCTTCTTCAGCCGCCCGTGCTTCGATCTTTTTCATTACCGTATCCAGGAACTGTGGGACCGCAAGAAGTTTTGTGACCTGACACTCCTGCATGGCTTTGGTAATAAGTCCGGAACTCACCCGAGGAATATAAATGATCTCGGCACCCCTTGAGATTTGGAAAAGCATCCCCACTGTCTGTTCAAGCATATGCGAGAGAGGGAGGATCGAAAGAAAACGGTCATTGCAGTCGATCGGGATCGCCCGAGAGAGCGCCTCAATGTTGGAGACAATATTACCGTGGGTGAGCATCACCCCTTTGGGATCACCGGTCGTGCCGGAAGTGTAGAGGATTTCTGCCAGATCCTCTCCTTTCCTCGAAGGAGACCGGATCGTTGAAGAATAAGAGGCGCCCTCAAAAAAGAGTTGGTCAACATCAATGGTTTTTAACCCTTCCGAATGAAATTTCAGATGTGAACTCTTGAGCATCACGCGCGCACCGGTTTGGGTCGAAACGGTTTCCATAAACTCCGGAGTATTTTCTGCGTGGAGGGGCACGACGATCCCTCCCCGTATCAAAATCCCAAAGAATGCCCCCGCCCAATAAGGAGAATTGATTGCCCAAAGGAGAACCGGATCTCCTGTCTTGACACCTTCCCGCTCCAATAAGTGCGCCACCCCGTTGGCATAACGCGCAAGATCCTTGTACCTCCAGGCAAGGGTGCGGTAGCGCGATCGCATCGTTACCGCCTTCCGGCTTTGAAAACGTCGAACTGAATTTTCAAAAATGTCTATGACATTCATCGGCACTTCCTATTCACTAAGAGATACCACAAAAGCGATGACATAATCCCCATCATGGGAAATGGAGAGATCGACCGCCTGATACCCAGCTGCCCTTTTCTCCTCTAACACTCGAATCCCGGGTTTACCGTCCGCACGGGCAGAAATTTCGATGTCACGCCACCTCCCTGCAGAAAACCCTAAGGCCTTGATGACGGCCTCTTTCGCGGCAAATATCCCGGCCAGTGTCTCCAGGGAAGCGTCCTTCTCCTCTGAGGGAAGGAATATGCGCCCACGCATTGCGGGCGTGCGCATCAAAATTTTCTTGAAGCGCGTCAGATTCACCAGATCACACCCAAGGCGAAGGCGCGAATGCCTCTTTTGATAGAGAAGCGCCATCAGGGGACACCCTGATGAGGAGTGGCTGAAGTGGCCTGGCGGATGAAACTCAAAAGACGCTGGAAGTAGGGCTCGCCCCCTACAAAGTAGGTATCGTTATGGTCCGCTCCGTGGATCAGGTAAAAATCCTTCGGTTCGGGTGCGGCCTCATAGACTCGGCGGCCGAGGGCCAAAGGAACGATCCGGTCACGGTCTCCATGGAGTACCAGAACCGGTATGTCGATATCTTTGAAGCGCTTGATTAAATCGTAACGCGCACGAACAAAAAGCTTGAACGGCAAGGGCCCGTAATGCACTCTTGCCATCGAAGCCACCGTGGGAAAGGGACTTTCAAGGATGAGGCCGGCAGCTTTCCGCTTCGTCGCCAGCTCTACAGCAACTGCGGCACCCAGCGACCGTCCAAAGAGGATGATGCGCTCAGGTGCAAGATGGCGGTTGTCTGCCAGGAAGTCGTATGCAGCGAATGCGTCGCGATAGAACCCGGTCTCAGAAGGCCTGCCATCGCTTTGGCCATAGCCTCGGTAGTCGAAGATAAAGATTGAGACGCCACGCCGGTGGAGCTCAGCAATGTTTTCAAGGCGATGAATCATGTTCCCCCCATTACCGTGGCACCACAGAAGGAGTGCGGGGCTCTTCGGCGCCTCGATGAGCCACCCGTGCAGTCTCACGCCGTCCGAGGCGTTAAACCAGATATCTTTGATCGGGAGATTCCATTGTTTGTCCCAACCGTCACCCTCCCATTTTGAAGGAAAGTAGACGAGTTGGTTATCCAAGGAACAGCCG
>JADFOU010000171.1 GCA_022562655.1 candidate division TA06 bacterium | reverse complement strand
CATCTGGACGAAATGGTTCGATCACGACCCCTACACGATGATCAACAATTACATTCCAGCACTGGAGAGTCTTGCCATCTACTTTGACTGCGGGGATCAGGATGAACTCCTCCTCTTTCCCCACTCCGTAGAGTTCTCCGACACCCTCACCGCCTTGGGGATTCTCCACACCTTTGTTCCCTATGCCGGAGGACACAGTGATAGCCTGGTAACTCGCATAGATGATTCTTTCATCTTCCATTCCCTCAATTTCTGCGGTCTGGTAGGGGAAGAAGAGAGTTCAAAGTTTGAAGTTCGAATTTCAAGGTATACATTACTCCAGAATACTCCCAACCCCTTCCGAACTTCCACCCTCATCCGCTACCAAATTCCTTCCACGAGTCACCCATCACCAATCACGAATCACGTTACGTTAGCGGTGTATGATATTACGGGTAGGCTTGTGGAGACCCTCATAGACGAGTCTCAGGAGTCGGGAGTCTATAGAGTCCAATGGGCTGGAAAGAATGAGGGGGGAGAAGAGGTTCCTTCCGGAATCTATTTCTATCGGTTGACCACCTCTTATCAGAGCAGGGTCAAGAAGATGGTCTTGTTGAGGTAATAGTATCTGGAAATTTGTTATTGGAAGCTGGAAATTGGTTATAGAAATTAGAGATTAGAAATTGGAGTTTTGGATTTAGGATTTGGGTTAAAGATATGGGTTATCGGGAATATTATGGGGGAGGGTTTTCTGCACCTCGGTTGAATAAAGCGGTTAAGTCTCTCCTGATCGCAAATGGGATTATCTTCCTCTTCCAATGGGTTGCGGGACGGGAGTTCATTATGCTCTTTGGTCTCGTCCCCGTACAGTTCTGGCAGAACTTTCACATCTGGCAGGCGGTCACCTATATGTTCCTCCATGGGGGTTTCTTCCATCTCCTCTTTAATATGTACGCCCTCTGGATGTTTGGGTCGGAATTGGAAGCCACCTGGGGAGATCGGGAGTTCCTGAAATATTTTTTCATCACAGGGATTGGTGCAGGACTCCTTACGGTCATTGCCTCTCCTCATTCTCTGATTCCCACCATCGGTGCCTCTGGTGCCATTTACGGAATATTGGTTGCCTACGGAATGCTCTTTCCCAACCGGGTCATCTTTCTCAACTTCTTCTTTCCCATTAAGGCGAAATATTTGGTCATCCTCTTCGGTGTCATCGAACTCATAGCAAGTTTCAATTACTCTTCCGATGGCATCGCCCACTTTGCCCATCTGGGAGGAATGCTGATTGGGTTTCTCTATCTTAGAAGAGACTGGAGGTTCCAGTCGTTTTTCGAACGGGTGAAGAGGAAAAGACCCAGGATTTCGGTCCGCCCACAACCTGGGAGGAGAAAGGAGAGAGAAGAGATCCAGGCGGAGGTCGATCGCATACTGAACAAGATCTCAAGAGAGGGAATGGAAAGCCTCACCGAAGAAGAACAAGAGGTCCTCGATGAGGCAAGCAAGCTTTATAAAGAACAGTGATTTTTAGAAAATCAAAAATAGTTGATGGATATTGGAAATCTGTAATGGTCCGCCTGAGGCGGACTACTTTCTAACCCTGACCTGTCGTCAGGACAGGTTTCTATAACCAATCTCCAGTTTCCAATAAGATATTTCTATTTTCAATCTTCATTAAACCATCCCCTTCTCTTTTGCCTCCCGATAAAGCTGCAACCTTTCTGTAAAGTACGCTCCCAACCCAAAGAGGAGAGCCAGTACCCCGAAGAGTTTCCCAACATAGGGGATACTGGTGAGGATAGCCAGGATGACCAGGCCCAGGATGAGGGCTCCGATCAATCTGCCTTTCTCTTCTTTTCCAAAACCCTTCAGGATGAATTGACCGATAAAGAGCCCTGTGAACAACTTGCCAAAGTAGAGGAAGACCAGATAAGCAAACAATAATAAAAGGGCGAGGGGAATCCCAATAATGGTGACGGCGAGGATCCCGACCACGGCAGGCATAACGATGAGAAGGAGAAGCCCCAGCCCTAAACTCTTCCAGGGTGTTCTTCGGATATTGTTGGAAGCGCGGGAGACGTGTCTCGGAGAGAGAAGGATGAGGAAGATCCCAATAAGAATGAGGGCACCGAGAGAGAGGATCTTGAAGAGAATGGGGAAGAATCCCATTCCACCCTTCACCTTTTTCGTCTTCTTAGGGAGAGAGTGAGACATCTCCCCCTGAATGAAGGCTCCTTCCTGAACTTCCGCTTCTTCGGGGCTGGTATAATTGAAATTCCCTAATATTCGAGCCGAGGGCATAAGGAGTATCTCATCCGCTTTGATATCCACATCCCCTTCGATCGTTCCAGACAGGGTCACCTTATCTGCGGAGCCCTTCAGATTTCGCTTGATCGTTCCAGCGATCTCTACCTCCCCACACTGAACTTTGAGATCCCTTCCAACCTCTCCTCCTTCACCTACCTCCACTCTCCCACCGAAGACCGCCACATTCCTTCCGATGGTTCCCCCGATGAAGACTTCACCGCAGAAGAACCTTGCATCCTCTTTCACATCCCCGGTTGAATGGATGGATCCCCCAAAGGCAAGGATATCCCCATCTACCGATTCCTCGATTTTAATTTTTCCTCCACAGGCGAAGAGATCTCCTCCAACCGGCCCCTCAAGAGTGATTTCTCCCCCCGTAACGAAGAGGTCCCCCATCACGGGGGTCCGAACGGTGACGCTCCCTCCTCCAGTGAAGTAATCGTCATGAATTGTATCTCCCTCCACGACCACGTTTCCACCAACACTTCCCTTTTTGGCGATCGCCTGATTCCCAGAGAGTAAAAGTCCAAAAAGAAAGACCACCGACAGAATCGCATTCAGATTCTTCCTCACCTCAAATCCTCCTGACTTTGGTTTCATGGGTCTTATATCTTAAACTACGAGAAATGTATCGGAAAGTTTCAGTTTTTTTCTTTCGTTCATTGTCTAAAATCTAAAAACAAACAAAAATATAAGAATTTGATGGACTACATTCAACCAGTAAGTGCAACGTTTGAGCTAAAGTTCTCTAAAGGAGTTTGGAAATTTAGAGATTTTCTAGGTCTGGTATTTAATAGATTTTCGATCTTTCTCACTTGATAGTGACTAATTATAGCAAAGTCAGTCTTCTTGGGCAAGAAGCGTCTAACAAGACCGATTGAGTACTCAACAGACCCCTTCTCCCAGCTATGGAATGGGTTACAAAAGTATGATTTTGTGCCGAGCACTTCATTGATCTTTTGATGTTCAACATTTTCTGAGCCATTGTCATAGGTAATGGTGCGCCGCAATCGCTGTGGATAACGGTTTAAGCGATTTGTAAGGGTTCTTTTAAGTTCATGTGATGTCTTTGCTGAAAGCTTAGTAATAAGTAACATACGGCTTGAACGCTCTAGGCTTACTGCTAAGGCCTTCTTACTTTGGCGAGAGATGATAGTATCGATTTCCCAATGGCCTGGTTGTACGCGTCTATTGATAAATTCAGGGCGTTCTTTTATAGATGCACGACTGGGAATGTGACTTTTTGTGTGCGTATGTGATTGACCAAAGAACTTGCGCTTTTTATGCGCTCTGGCAAGATAAGAGATTAGATCATATTTCTTGTGGGCCTCTTTGTCATAGATATACTGGTAGATAGCTTCATGGCTGATTGAGAGATTCGGATGGTCCTTAGATAGCCTTCCGGCTATTTGTTCCGGAGACCAGCCTAGCTTAAGTTTGGCTATGACGTATTCTTTAATCATTGAATCTTTAAGCCGTGGACGCTTGCTGGCTTGCTCTTTTCGCATTTTTGCACGCGCATCTGCTTTATGAGGCAGATATACATTGTAAATTGGCGCTTTGTTACGCCTGAGTTCTCTGGAAATAGTGCTTTTATCTCGACCTATAACTTGCGCTATATCTGCAAGAGATAGGCCATGAGCGCGAAGAACTGCTATTTTGTCTCTCTCTTCGCTAGAGAGCTGTTTATATATGTTTTTCATAACGCCTAGGATATCATATTATCCCAAGCGTTGCACTTGCTTATTGAACTGAGGAATCCAATATTTGAACAATAAATTCATGTTTCAAACGTTTTAAACTCTCAATCTCTTTTCGAAATCTAGATATTTTCTTTTTCGATTTTGGAATAATCTCTTTCAATGCACCATCTACTCCTGTCCTATTATTTCTTACTTTGTGAATTTTAGCCTGTCCCCCTTTTGAAATATTCAACTTAACAACTTCCCAATCCCCATAAGATTTCTTTACCTCTAAAAGTTTTTTGGGCCTTCTCTTTTTAATTTCTTTAAGTTCTTCAATACCATTCAATGTTATCCAAATTTGTCCACCTTCAATACCTCCACCTACAGTTATCCCCTTGTCAATCTTACCTTTTTCATCCAAAACTCCTGCAGAAAAAGAATATTGCTTTAGTGTAATACCAAGTACCTCACAAAATCCATCAACAGGAAATAGTTCAAATCGGTAAGATTCAGATTCTGGATTGTTCCTACGAATAGTGAATAAAGCTTCGAGCAGGCTTATTTCTATTTCGTCATCTGAAATATCTGATTGTATTCTTTCCTTCGATTCAAGAGGCCTATATATGCTTTCACCGCTTTCAGGGTATCTTTTCAGAAGGATCATAGCCTTTACCAGTTCAAGTCCCCTCTCGCCGGCAATCTCCAACGGATTAAACTGTGGTGATTTTTGCTCTTCTATTGTCCTCTGTACATGAGTAAAATGAGAAAGAAGATGGAAAATCTCATTACTATTTTGATCGTAGATGTAGAAATTAATACCTTCGTTAAGAGTGCCATCATCCAGCATTTTCTTACGCATAATTAGAATGCGGAATCCTTGATAGTCTATTTCATCCTCACGGAAATTTGGATCTCCAAAGTTCATTTTGTCCATTAAGCCTCCAGTGTATTCTGTTATAGACGGTTTGAATTGCCTAAACTTCCGCTCTTCATAACCACTCAATCTTTCGTCAATTAGACTTTGAAATGTCCTATGACGAAGGACTGTCTCATAAGCTTGAATTGTCCTCTTCCCAAACTCCTCATTTTCATTCCGAAGACTATGACTTCTCCACCA
>JADFOU010000170.1 GCA_022562655.1 candidate division TA06 bacterium | reverse complement strand
ATTGAATTTGAAAAAGGCGGCAGAATCGTCATTGAGCTCTATCCAGAAGATGCCCCGAAGACTGTAAAGAACTTCAAGAAACTGGCAAGGGAAGGATTCTACGACGGCATCACGTTCCATAAAGTCATCCCCGGTTTTGTCGTTCAGGGAGGGGATCCTGATGGGACGGGCAGGGGGGGACCCGGCTACAACCTTCCTCCAGAGATCTCGGATCGAAAACATCTTGATGGGACAGTGGCCGCGGCACGTCTCCCGGATCGGGTCAACCCCGATCGGGAGTCGAGTGGTAGCCAATTTTATATCTGTCTCACCCCCCAGCCTCAATTAGATGGTGACTATACCATATTTGGTCAGGTGATTGAAGGGATGGATGTGGTTCGGAAAGTTGAGATCGGTGATATAATGAAGTCGGTCACAATTGAAACCCGCTGATTTCCAGTGAGTTGGACTCTCCAGGGCGAGCGGGATCTCATCTATCTCAACCTATTTGGAACGCAAGGAGGAGCCCAACTCCAACCCCTCCGAATCCAAAAGGAACTCCACGGTCATCTGGTGAATGTGCCTCCTAAGGTAATCCCGCCCCTATCAGGGACGGGACGAAACCCCTACAAAGCCTCCCATGAACTTCAGGCTGATCACTTTATCCGTTCCATTCGGAAGGAGAAACCTTCCCTCTTTTCCTCAGGAGAAGAGGGGGTCAAGATCGCCAGGATCATAGACGCTGCCTACCTCTCTGTGAAAAATGGGGGAGAGGTGAAGATCTCTAAAAAATGAAGGGAATGAAATCATTGTAAATTTAGCATTTTAAAATGACCATTTTAAAATGAATTCTCGCCTTGCCCTCCTAACGGGTCTCCTCCTCCCCCTCACATTCGCTCCTCTCCCCTTCGGCTTTTTAGCCCACTTGAGCCTCCTTCCCCTTTTCTTTGGCCTCTATCGAAAAGACGCCAAGACCTCCTTCCGATGGGGGTTCGCCAGTGGGATTATCTTCTATCTCGGTCTTCTCTACTGGATCAATTTTCTCAAAGTAGAGGGGATTACCCTCTACTTACTCCCATTGGGTGTTCTCCTCCTCATATTTTATTTATCACTCTACATGGGGGTTTTCTGTTTGATTCTCTCCCTCCTCCAAAAGAGGTTTGGAGATTTCGCCTATCTTCTCGCCCCTCCTCTCTGGACCTCCCTGGAGTTCCTCCGCTCTCTCACCTATCTTGGCTTCCCCTGGGGAACTCTTGCCTACACCCAGACCTCCTTCATTCCTTTCATTCAGTTTGCCGATACCACGGGCGTTCCTGGCGTCACATTCTGGGTCGTCTCAGTCAATACAGCCCTCTTCTATCTAATCCGGAATTCGGCGTGGGGAATTCGGATGGGAATAGTCCGAAATCGACACTCCGCACTCCGCACTTGGATTATCCTCCTCCTCCTTTTCATCCTGCCCCTGCTGTACGGTTTCTGGGTTTTGAGAAGAATTCCGGAGACGCCCAAAATCCTGGTTGCCGTTGCCCAACTGAATGTACCTCCAGAGATCAAGTTATTGCAATCTATAGAAGACCGATTTGACATCCTCCACGAGGTCACCCTTCAGGTTCCCAAAGGGGGGGCTCAACTCATGGTCTGGCCTGAAACTTCTGTCCCAGGGTTCCCCCGCTATAATGAAAAGATCCGACAGGAACTGGGAAACCTCTTAAAGGAATCCGACATCCCCATCTTGATGGGAACAACGGACTATATCCAAGGAGAGGTTTACAATTCAGCGATGTTGGTAGTCCCCGAAGAAGGGATCACCCAGACTTACGAGAAGATCCTCTTGGTTCCCTTTGGAGAACGTTTCCCTTTCGATGACATCATCCCGGCCTTACGAAAATTGGAACTGGGGCAGGGACACTACTCCATTGGCAAGGAGAAGACGGTCTTTCAACTCCGAAGCACGAAGCACGAAACACGAAGCACGGAGATCCTTTCCCCTCGGTTTTCCACTCTGATCTGCTTCGAATCCGTCTTTCCCTGGCTTGTTCGGAGCTTTGTCCATGAGGGAGCCGAGTTTCTGGTCAACATTACTGACGACTCCTGGTTTGGAAAAACTTCAGGACCCTTCCAGCATGCCCAGATGGCTATCTTTCGCTCCATCGAAAACCGCCGGGCTCTGGCTCGATGTGCCAATACTGGAGTCTCCATGATGGTTGACCCGTATGGACGGGTCTTGAAGAAGACAAAGATCTTCACCCGAAAATTGCTCTTGGAGAGATTGCCTCTTCGAAGGGATCTCACCCTCTATACCCGATTTGGCGATTTATTCGCCTGGCTCTGTGTGGGAGTAAGTCTTCTGGGATTTTCCGCCTCAGCGAAATCGAAATTGAAAAGATCCAGATAAAATACTTTAGACCCTACACTGTTGTTTGTTGATCCGCCTAAGGCGGATCATTTTTCATTGAAAAAAGGGGTGAATTTCACTTGATTTATCCTCCCTTCTTTTATATAATTATAAGCAGGCCCAAATCTTAGGAGTCAAAGATCTTTAGAGGATCGCCCCACTTTGGTGGATTTGACACCTTTTCATTGGGCTGAATCTTAGGTGGATTGGAGGGTGACGAAATTTTACTTGACAGGAACTCTACTCTCAGACATAATGTCCGGAAAGGAGGGAGGAGATGACAAAAACAAAGGCTCATCTGGTGGAAGAGGTGGCTGAGGCTACGGGTATCCCGAAGATGGATGTCTTTTTGGTAATTGAAGCCTTTCTTAACGCAGTGAGTAATGCCCTCACCCAGAACAATCGGATTGAGATTCGGGGACTTGGAGTTTTCAAAAACAAGTTGAGGAAGAAGCGAATGGCGAGAAATCCAAGGACAGGAGAAGTGATTGAAGTTCCTGAACGTCTGGTGCCAACCTTCAAACCATCCAGGCTTCTAAAGGCGAGGGTTTCGGGAGGAAAATAAGGAAATGCCAAGCGGAAAAAAGAGAAAACGTCATAAAATCGCTACACATAAGAGGAAGAAAAGACGAAAGGCAATGCGACATAAGAAAAAGAAGTAAGGCAAAAGAACTATTGTGATTCAAAAATAAAAATATTTATTCCTCCGCTGGTTAACACGATTAGACTGCTCATTTCAGAACCTGCTGACTTTACCGATCCATCCATCATCTTGCATTGTTAGTTTTGCATTTTGAATTTTTTAAGTGCCCGTAGCTCAATGGATAGAGCGTCGGCCTCCGGAGCCGAAGGTTGCCCGTTCGAGTCGGGCCGGGTGCGCTGGAAACTGATAGGCTATAGATTCCGGATTTTGGACTATAGTCTATTCTCTACAGCCTAAAGACGAATGTCTGAAGTTATGGATAAGACTCAGGTAATGGAAGAGAAACCCGATTCAAAGATAGCAGGAGAGACCTCTTATTTGGATACCCTTCTGAGAGATCTGGTGGCCAAGGAAGGATCGGATCTCCACATGAAGGTAGGAGAGCCCCCTATCTTTCGCATCCATGGATCCTTGAAGCGGACTCAACATCCTGTTCTTACCAGTGAAGATACGAAGAAGATCCTTTTCTCCCTCATGAAGGAGGAACAGAGGAAGCGGTTTTTAGAGGATCTTGAACTCGACATCTCTTACTTCATTCATGATTTGGCTCGCTTTCGGGTGAATGTCTTCTGTCAGAAGGGAAATATAGGAGCGGTCATGCGGGTGATCCCTCTCAAGATCCAATCGATTGATGAGTGGGGGCTTCCAAAAGTTCTGAAAAAGATCGCCTTACAACACAGGGGATTCGTCCTGGTGACAGGACCTACGGGAAGTGGAAAAACTACAACCCTTGCAGCGATGATTGAACATATCAACAGCTTGGAACGGCGTCATATCATCACCATTGAAGATCCTATTGAGTTCCTTCATAACGATAATATGGCTACGATTGAGCAGAGGGAACTGGGGGTGGATACCCACTCCTTTGCCAATGCCCTGAGGCATGTGATGCGGCAGAATCCGGATGTTGTTCTGGTGGGTGAGATGCGAGATCTGGAAACCATTTCCATGGCGATCACAGCGGCGGAGATGGGGAGTCTCGTCTTTGCCACTCTCCATACAACAGATGCCGCCCAGACAGTAGATCGAATCATCGATGTTTTCCCTCCAGAACAACAGCAGCAAGTGAGGCTTCAGCTCTCCAACAGTCTGGAAGCAGTCATCTCACAGACCCTTTTGCCTCTGGTAAAAAAAGATGAGGGTAGGGTGGCTGCCTTTGAGATCTTGATCAGCACCTCAGGAGTGAGGAATGTGATTCGGGAAGGGAAGGCTTATCAACTCTACTCCCTTATTCAAGCGGGTCAGAGGTACGGGATGCAACTCTTGGATCAATCCCTTCGAGAACTCTATCTCCGGGGAGTGGTGAGTTATGGAGATGCCCTTTCCAAGGCCTCCAACCCACAGGAATTTGAACAATCTGTTGGGAGAATTAAGTAGTTTTTGCTGAAAAAGTAAGCAAAAACTACCCTGTCCTCGACTCTGAGGCTCGGACTCGAAGAGAGCTAAGTCGAAGGGTCTATTGCAAACAGAAAAAAGTCAGCAATCAGAGTACACCGATCAGGCTGAATGCAGTAAACTGGATGCGAAACCCTCAAGAATAATTTTTCTGTGAGTCATGAAGATCGGAGAATTGCTACGTGAGATGTTTCAGAGGAAGGCATCGGATCTTATCCTCAAGGTGGACAGTCCTCCCCTCTTTCGAATTTTTGGTGAATTGACTCCCCTTGATTCTTCTCCTGTGACGGAGGAAGATACGCAGGATCTGCTTTCGAATATCTTAACCTCCGAGCAGGAGGGGCGGTTCCATCGAAATCTTGAACTCGATCTGGCGGTTACCGTTCCCAACCTCTGCCGATTCCGGGTGAATGTCTTCCAGCAGAAAGGCCAAATTGGTCTCGTCTTCCGCCTCATCCCGGACAAGATTTTGACCCCTGAGGTCCTGCGCCTTCCACGGGTAGTGAGGGATTTCGCCATGCGTCCTCGGGGAATTGTTCTGGTTACGGGACCGGCAGGATCCGGGAAGTCTTCTACGATTGCCGCTATGGTGGAGACCCGAAATCAGAATGAGGAGTGTCA
>JADFOU010000169.1:943-5096 GCA_022562655.1 candidate division TA06 bacterium | reverse complement strand
GAATGCAGAGCTGGGACGGTGGGTTGGAGCGTCGATCTTCGGGAGGTACCGCCGCCGCTTGGGGTTTGACGGGACCACGCCAGTCAATGGATACGCCGCCGGAGTGTTTCTCACGGTGGGAAACGGTGGACGGAACGGAAGCCCCTTCCAGGGCGGGGGCGGGCGGGCGATGGGCTACTGATGCCCCGGACCGCCCGTCCGGGTGTCAGTGAGGAGAGGGACGGAGATCAGGGCGGAGGAGTACCGTGATGCATTTTTTTCGAGCCGCCGCGAGAGCCTCTTCAAAGGCGGCCCTCGTCTTCGGGATCGCGGCCCTCCTGGGCGCGGGCAGTTGGGCCCTCGCTCAGGAGCAGGGTGTGAGTCCTGCAGCGCGCCAATCATCGGCCCCCTCCGGCTACGTCATTGGCCCCATGGACGTGCTGCAGATCGTCGTCTGGAAGGAGCCCGATCTGACCCGCGAGGTGACCGTGCGGCTGGACGGAATGATCACCCTTCCGCTCCTCGGCGATCTGCAGGCGGCGGGGCGGGCGCCCAAACAGCTTGCCGAGAGCCTGGAGAAGGCGCTCGAGCGCTACATCGAGGCTCCCCGGGTCGCGGTCCTCGTCAGCCGGGCCACCAGCGCTCGCTTTTACGTCGTCGGGCAGGTCGCGCGCTCGGGAGAGTTTCCGCTGTCGGGTAGCACGACCGTGTTGCAGGGACTCGCCCTCGCCGGGGGCTTCAGAGAGTTTGCAAAGCCCAAAAACATCGTCGTCATTCGAAGAGACGGTACGGTGATTCCATTCAACTTCGAGCGGATCGCCGACGGGAAGGACATGTCTCAAAACGTCGTGCTGGAACCCGGGGATACGATCCTCGTCCCCTTCCAAAGCTGGACTGTCCCATCCCCGGACTCTACAAGTTATCTTTTCACCGTATGCACAGATGTCGTCGGAGATGAAGACACTACCAACAACTGTGGAGTGAAGCCCATCTTTGCTTACATTCCCGTGGGTGTAGAAGAGGAGAATAATGAATATCGAATGTCGAATTTAGAATTCCGATTGTTCCAGAATCACCCCAATCCCTTCCATTCCTTCACCCTCATCCGATACAACATACCCGTTATGTGGGATCAGGGATCAGGGGACAGTGGAAATGACAGAACTCCAGTGAAACTTATGATTTATGATCTCACAGGGAGATTGGTAGAAACTTTAGTGGATGAAGTTCAGAAGCCGGGTGTGTATACATTATCAATTTCAAAGAACCAATTACCAAGTAGTGGAGTATACTTCTACAGACTTACTACCAGTGGGATAAACGAATCGGGCCCCTACACCACTACAAAGAAACTGATTCTCTTTCACTAGATAATTAGGTTCAAATTTTGCACCCGCCAAGGAGAAGGGTCCCTGGCGGGTTTCTTTTTTCGATAATAGCCTTATTCTTATGACTTAAGTTATTTATTTTAATATACTTAATTTTTTAACATCACAAAAGTTGAATAAATTTATTCAAAAGTCTTGACAAAAATGAATTAAAGGATTATATTAGTAATGAACAAATAACATGGGAATGAAACGATAACCCGTCAAATTCCTGAAAAACAAAAAGGAGGTGAAAAGAATGAACCTGGTGAAATTGGACCCCTTCCGTGAAGTGGGCTCTATCCGAAATGAGGTTGACCAGATCTTTGACAGTTTCTTTGGACGGTTCCCGATCAGACGTAGGATCCTGGATTCTGTCTGGGTGCCCTTGGTGGACATAGAAGAGACAAAGGACCACATCCTTGTCCGGACAGAACTCCCCGGGATGAAAAAAGAGGAGATCACTATCTCCCTCAATGGAGATCACCTTTTCCTCTCCGGAGAACGGAAACAGGAAAAAGAAGTGAAGGATAAGACCTACCTCCGAATCGAACGGAGTTACGGAAGGTTTGAGCGTGTCATACCTCTTCCTACCGAGATCGAGAAGGATAAGGTCAAGGCGACCTATCAGGATGGCGTTCTCGAAGTCATCATCCCCAAAGCGGAGAAGGTGAAACTAAAGGAGATCGACATTGAAGTGAAGTAAGTACGACAGAAGCAGTGGTCGCCTACGCTTTGGCCCGGCCTTCGCAGCCGCGCTCCGTCGCCAAAGCTATGGAGCGTCGGTGACTTCGGCGGAGTTGGCAGCGTAGGTGACAAACTGCTACTTGCAGGAGAATCCAATGCATCCCGATACCCCTGTTTATGTGATCAGTGTTGCAGCGAAATTGTTGGGTGTTCACCCCCAAACCCTTCGGGTCTATGAGCGGGAGGGACTTGTTGAGCCCTTTCGCACACAAAAGAACCGGAGGCTCTATTCAGAGGATGACATCCTCCTCCTCCAGTATATCCATTTCCTCACCCATGAGCGAGGGGTCAATATTGCCGGAGTGAGGATGATCCTCGAGATGCTGGATGCGGATGAAAAACCTCTTAAGGCCTTTCTGGAAGAGGAGTTCAAGACCCAAGGGTAAGTGAGGCCAGAGGGTGAACCCAAGGGTCCTCTCGGTCAACCTATTGGACTTGCCAAGAGGAACTTTTTTCAGGAAAGAAGCGTCTAATGGTTGTTATAGAAAGCCCTTTTCCCCTTCAATTTCCAAAAGAACTTGACAAAACCATCAAAGGAGGTATAATAGATGATCCTTGACAGGGGGACAAAGATCTCTGGGACCTACCGGCTGATTCGCAGATCTCCTAGCCAGATCGGTCAAACCCCACAGAGGAGTATCGGGCGGGGGTTCGGGCTCGGCGCTTGAACTTTTCGAATAAGAAAGTATTGAACAATGGAACTGAAGAAATGGGACCCCTTCCGTGAAGTAGGCTCTATTCGGGACGAGATTGACCGTATCTTTGACGGTTTCCTTGGACGTCTTCCAATGAGGAGGGGAAGGGAGGAGTCCTGGAGTCCCCTCATCGATCTCGAGGAGACAAAGGACAAACTCATCGTCCGGGCTGAACTGCCGGGTATGAAGAAAGAGGATATCAAGATCTCCATCAGTGGGGAAAACCTGACCCTTCGGGGGGAGCGAGAGCAGAAGAAAGTGGAAAAAGATGGGATCTATCATCGGATTGAGCGGAGTTTCGGACAATTTGAACGTGTCATTCCTCTCCCTACCGAGGTTGAAAAAGAGAAGGTAAAGGCTTCTTACAAAGATGGCATACTCCAGATCACCCTACCCAAATCAGAGAATGTAAAATCGAAAGAGATCGCCATTGATGTGAAGTAGGAAAAAATAGAAATCAGTTATTGGAAAATGGAAAGTAGTAATGGAAATTAGAAAATCGAAATTAGTGTGATTAAAATTCTTAAGGACTTACAAGAATTACTATTTTTGAACTTGTATTTACGAATTTGCAATTTCATAAGGTGTCAACTATTTTCTAATCTCCAATTTCTATAACCAATTTCTAATTTCAAACAACTAATTTCTAACTTCTTCAGTCTATAGCCATTTAACTATCTAACAATTTAATAATTTAACCATTTAACCGACTTTCAAAATGAGTGAAAAGAAATCCATCCTACCTGTGCTACTCATTGCTTGTTTTCTCTCTTTCTTCATCGGTCTCATTGTAGCCTCCCAACTTGACCTTCCATCTCTCACAAGGGCTGAAGAACCTCCTACACCCAATTTGAGCCCTTCCTCTTCTCCCTCCTCTTCAACAACCCCCTTTGTCTTTTCCGGAGAGGAGAGCCCCTTTGTTGCCGTCGCTCGTGAGGTGATGCCTTCTGTTGTGAGTATCCAGGTCGAAGGGAGAGTGAGAGGAACGAGATCCAATCGGTTTGAAGGTCCCTGGGATGACCTTTTCAAAGACTTCTTTCGGTCCCCTGAGGAGAACTCTCCCCCGAGACACTTCACCAGTGCAGGCACAGGGGTCATCATAGACCCAGCAGGCTACATCCTCACCAACAACCATGTGGTAGAGGGGGCGAAAGAAATATCCGTCGTCCTCCACGATGAGACCATCTTTCGAAGCAAGGATGTCAAGGTGGTGGGAACCGATCCCAGAACTGACCTTGCCGTCCTCAAAGTCAAGACGGATCAGAAATTGAAGGCAGTAAGATTGGGAGACTCCGATGCGATCCAGGTGGGGGACTGGGCAATCGCCATTGGAAACCCCTTCGGCTATAGGGAAACAGTCACAGT
>JADFOU010000169.1:0-933 GCA_022562655.1 candidate division TA06 bacterium | reverse complement strand
GTAGGGGTGATCAGCGCCAAGGGGAGAAGCGGCGTCCCCCTCGGTGGTGGAGCCATGCAGCAGAACTTTATCCAGACGGATGCCGCCATCAATCGGGGAAACTCCGGTGGACCCTTGATCAATATCCGAGGGGAAGTGATCGGGATCAACACCGCAATTTCCACCGAGACGGGGTTCTACGGTGGTGTGGGCTTTGCCATCCCGATCAATATGGCGAAATTCGTCTACCCTCAGCTCGTTGAGAAGGGGAAGGTGGAGAGGGGATGGCTTGGAGTCACGATTCGTGATCCAGAACCCGACCTGAGGGAGTCCCTGGGAATAAAGGATGGGGTTCTCGTTCTGGAGGTGATTAAAGATAGCCCAGCGGCGAAGGGCGGGATGAAGGCGGGGGATGTGATTGTCGAGTTCGATGGAACCCCCATCAACTCCACCTCTCAACTCCAGAACGTTGTAGCCGTAACCTCCGGTGGAAAGAAGACGAAGGTTGTGGTCGTCCGGAATAAGAAGAAGAAGACCACTGAGAACAGCGCACGATACGTGAGGATTCGTAACTAATGGTAGACACTTACGAGATTGGTCGCGCACTCGACCTGATCCACCGGGTGGAGGACGAGTTCGACGGTCGTTGGAAGCGAATGGACGCTGACAGCGATCCTCCCACGGGCGTCCGGCCCAATCAGACGATCGAAGATATCCGCCAGCTGCTCCCGGCGGTGGCGAGTCTGATGTAGATGTCGATCCTCAGGCAGCTCGCGCTTCGGTTTTACCATTATCCTGGCCCGACGCTGAATCTCGCCTCATCACGCAATCTTCGGTCGCTCAGTTCCCGGCTCGTCCGGGCCAAAGTCGGCCCCGGGCTTAAGGTTCTCAATATCGGTGGTGGTGGGCGGCCGCTTCCAGGTGTCGGCCAGTGTTCTTTCGGCGATCACCCAG
>JADFOU010000168.1 GCA_022562655.1 candidate division TA06 bacterium | reverse complement strand
TTCCTGCTACTGCTACTGCCACTTTGGGGGTGATTGTGGTGCTGGGGTTATTTTTCTATCTCCGTTCAGAACCTCCCCTTCAGGCCGCCCCCATTCTCATCGAGTCGGTGAACAATCATATCAACGCTTTCTCTCAGGAATCCCCTGTGGACATTATCTCTTCCAGTCCCGAAGAGGTTGCAGGTTGGTTCCGGGGAAGGGTCTCCATACCAGTCCATGTCCCCTCTTTTGAAGGCTGGACCCTCCTCGGTGGAAGGGTCTGTTTTCTCTCGGATCGAAGGGTTGCCACCCTTTGCTATGAGCGGGGGGATCACTACCTCTCCCTCTATATGAGTGAGGGGAGCGGAATCCCGTTGAAGGGGATGCGGGAGAGACGGACTCGGGGGAAAACCTATCAGACCGGGAGTTATCTGGGGTACAACGGTCTTTTCTGGAAGGATGGAGACATCCTCTGCTTCCTCATCGCCCCGCTGGAGAAGGAGGAGTTGATCCAGATGGCAATCCAGGGGGATTAGAGAGATGTAGGGTAGGCGTCCGAGTCGGGCGCCTATTATTCAATCTTAAAAAAGAAAGGAGGTGAAGACGATGACGAAAAGAGATGGGTGGGGAATTTTTGTTTTGGTTTTAGCCCTCGCTGTTGCAGGATTGGTGTGGAGTGGAGAGAAGGATGTGAAGGCTGAGAAGAAGAGCCAGGCGAAGAGGGATATCACCCTTGAAGGAAAGGCGGTCTGCATTGGCTGTCAGTTGAAGAAGGCCGAGGGTGCCCACTCCGCGTGTAAGATCTACGGTCACAAGCACGGGCTCATGGACAAAGAGGGACGTCTCTACACCTTTGTGGAGAACGACCGTTCCGTTCAGTTGATCAAGGGCGAGGGGGTTCATGGAAAGCGGATAAAGGTGAAGGGGGACCTTTTTCCTCAAGCCCAATATATTGATCTCAAAAGTTATGAAGTAGAGGAGGAAGAGGGGAAGTGGGTGGAGATGGCCTGGTGTGAACACTGCAATGTGATGGGCTTGGCCGCAGAACATAAGCACGAACGTAAGAGCAAGTACTGAGTTCAAAGCCTGCAGGAATTAGAACTTGGTCGTTAGCAACTGGAAATTAGAAATTAGTTTTTGGTGATGGTGTCCAATTTCCACTTTCCATGTACTTAACAACCAACTTCATAGAGGGTCCATCTCCCCCTTGACATACCCCAGAATCGGTAATATAATGTTAAAAATTTGAAGGTTTGCGATGAAAAAGGTATTCGTCGCAAAGGAGGGTTTTTTGTCTCTAAAAAGTAAAAAATATCTCTACAGAGGCCTACTTTTCCGCCTCATACTTTTCACTTTTCTTTCACCTCCCCTCTCCTTCGGCCAGTTCAGTGGTGAGAAAGAGATCGTCAAGGCGAAAGGGGTTGTCTCATTGGACAAAATCCCTGTGGGAAGCGAGTTTCAGATCGCTGTCATTGTGGAGGTTTCCCCAACCTGGCACATCAACGCCCACAAGCCCTTAGATGACCTTTATATCCCAACAGAACTTGCCCTTGAACCCTTGGAGGGGGTCTCTTTCGGTGAGATTCTTTATCCCAAGCCACTTGTGAAAACGCTCTCCTTCTCCCCGGAGAAGATGGCCCTGTATGAGGGGAAGGTTCTTCTGGGTCTTTCGGCAATTCTGGATAAAGAGATCCCCCCTGGGGAGAAGACTATTCGGGTAACCCTGACATACCAGGCCTGTAATGATGAGATCTGTTTGATTCCTACAGAGATCGAGTTCAATATCCCTCTTCAGGTGGTGGGTTATGATGAGTCCATAAACCGTGTCCACAGCGAGGTTTTCGCGGCTCTGGGTTTCGGTGACTCCTCTCCTCCTGGGGGAGGCCGTCTTGAAGGAAGTGTGGTCAGCAACCTTTTCCGAGAGAGAGGGCTCCTGATCACCTTCTTCTTTGTCTTTCTGGGGGGTCTGGCCCTCAACCTCACCCCCTGCGTCTATCCCCTCATCCCCATCACGGTCAGTTATTTCGGGGGTCAAAGCGGAGGGTCCACCCGCAAGACCTTCCTCCTTGCCATCCTCTATGTTCTGGGGATGGCGGTCACCTATTCTATCCTGGGGGTGGTTGCCGCAACCACGGGCTCCCTCCTGGGGAACGCCTTGCAGAACCCCTTGGCCCTCCTCTTTATCGCTCTTGTTCTGGTCACACTTTCCTTGAGTATGTTTGGGCTCTATTCCATTCGACTCCCCGATTTTCTTACGAAACTCAGTAGAAGCGGAAAAGAGGGGGTCGTCGGTGTCTTCTTCATGGGTCTCACCGTGGGCTTTGTGGCGGCGCCCTGTGTAGGTCCCTTCGTCCTGGGACTCCTCACTTTTGTCGGGGAAAAAGCCAATCCTCTCCTCGGGTTCTCCCTCTTTTTCACCTTAGCCATGGGGTTGGGGCTTCCCTTCCTTATTCTCGGCACCCTCTCTGGCAGCATCAGAAAACTTCCCCGTTCCGGTGCTTGGCTGGTTTGGATGGAGAGGATCTTTGGTTTTGTCCTCATTGCCATGGCGATCTACTTCCTGGAACCCCTTCTTCCCGACAAGATTTACTGGTCATCCCTCTCCATTCTCGCCCTCTCCTCAGGTCTCTACCTTGGATGGCTTGAGCACTCTGAGGGTCAAGGGAGGGTGTTTCAGACCATCAAAAAGTCCACGGGTCTCGCAGGGTTTGCCTCGGGGGTCTGGCTCCTTCTCGCTCCGGGTCACGTCTTCCTGTCCAGTCCTTCAGAGGAGGGGATCCATTGGCAGTCCTACGATGAGAAACTGATCCAGTCGGCCAAAGTGGAGGGGAAACCCGTCATCATAGATTTCTCTGCAGACTGGTGCTTGCCGTGTAAGGAACTGGACTTGCTCACCTTCTCTTCTCCAGATGTTGTTGAAAAATCAGGGGGTTTTCTCACAGTGAAGGCGGATTTTACAAAGGCTGGCTCCCCTGAAGTCAATTCACTCAGGGAGAAGTACGATATCCGAGGCGTTCCCACTGTGGTTTTCTTGAGTCCCCGAGGGGAAGAGATTGAGGAATTGCGATTCGTCGGATTTCTGAAGGCCGAGGAATTTTTAGAGAAGATGGAAGGAGCCCTTGCTTATGACTAACTTCTTGGATAAATGATTATATGGTTAAACCTGTCCTGACGACAGGTCAGGATTTCACTATTTACGAATGACCATTCAACAAATTACCAATTACTTGAGGAGTAGATGTTTCGACGAGTCCAAATAGTGCTCTCATTCTTGCTTCTTGCTTCCGGTCTCATGTCTGGATGTGGGAAGTTAGAGAGTGGAAGTGGTGAGAAGGCACCTGAGTTTGTATTAAAGGATTTGAACGGAAAAGAGGTGAAACTCTCCGATTTTAAAAAGAAGAAAGTGGTCATTCTGAACTTCTGGGCGACCTGGTGCGGACCCTGCCGGTGGGAGATCCCCCAATTGGTAGAGTTTTATAACCAATATCAAAAGGATGTGGAAATTGTGGGGATCTCTTTGGATCAGGGAACGGGTGCTGAGGAGAAGGTGAAGAATTTTGCAAGCAAATACAATGTCAATTATCCCCTTTTGATGTATACGAATAAAGTGATTCAAGACTATGGGGGGATTACCAGCATACCCACCACCTTTGTTCTGGATCGAAACCGGAAGATCTATAAGAAATACCGAGGATACCGAAGCAAGGATGTCTTTGAAAAGGATATTAAGACCCTACTAGGAAAGGGGTGAAATCTTATTTGTAGGGTTCCACATGAGGAAGAACAAAAGAAAGGAGAAGAAAATGAAGAACTTCATGATTCCAAGTCAGTATCGTCTCTTGTCTTTTGGGAGACGAGGGAGGTTACCCTACCTACTACCGACTCTCTACTGTCTACTGATTCTCGGTTGTGGAGGGAAACAAGAGGTCAGGGAGACAAAAGAAGAGGAAGGATTGCCCAAGGCACCAGCGTTTGTCCTTGCCGATCTCGATGGGAAAGAGGTGAAACTCTTCGATTTCAAGAAGAAGAAAGTGATTATCGTGGACTTCTGGGCGACCTGGTGTGGACCCTGCCGGAAAGAGATTCCTGACTTCGTTGAATTGTATGACCAGTATGGGAAGAAGGGGTTCGAAATGGTGGGGATCTCTCTGGATAAAGGGGGACCAGAGGTGGTGAAGTCCTTCGCCGAAAAATATGAGGTCAACTATACCCTCTTAATGGATGATGGGAAGGTCCAGCAGGAGTATGGACCGATCCGTTCCATTCCTACCACATTCATCTTGGATAAAAATCATCGAATCTATAAGAAATATAGGGGATTCAGACCCAAAGAGGTCTTCGAAAAAGATATCAGAACCCTGTTAGGACTGAAGGGTTGAAAGGAAAGAAGAGGAAGTCAAGATGAAATGGATCGTAACAACCCTCTTCTTTCTTTCTCTTGTCATTGCTTCGTCATTGATGGCGGGAGAGACGGGGAAGATTTCGGGGAGGGTTGTGGATGAAGAGACTGGCCATCCGATTCAATTGGTTAATATCACCGCAATATGGAAATCAACAATAAACCTAGGAGTATTACCCGAAAACCTAGGAGTATTAACCGATGAGGAAGGTTTCTATGTAATTGACAATTTAATTCCCGGAACCTATTCAATACAGGCGAGAATGATCGGGTATAAAGACAGCAGGGTAGACAATGTTAAAGTCACAAATAATCAAACAACTGAAGTGAATTTCTCTTTGACTGCTTCAGTTATAGACGGAAATTTCGGGGTAATTGTAATTAAGGATAAAGAGGTTGATTTCTTAACCGAAGACAATGTTCAAGTTAGGGGGAGTTTTTATCCGAATCATGGTGAGAATAAAACTGTAATAATTCTCCTTCACATGCTCAGTAGGAATCGTGGCGACTGGGACGCCTTTGCGAAGAAACTCCAGAAAATTGAATACGGTGTTCTTACTATTGATCTTCGGGGTCATGGGGAGAGTATAAAGATGGGAGAGAAAACCCTTGATTTTCGGAAGTTTTCAAAGGAGATGTACCAGGGGATGCTCCTTGACGCGAAAGGAGCAGTGGAATTTCTTGATAAGCAGGAAGATGTCAATACAGAAAATCTAATCATCAT
>JADFOU010000004.1 GCA_022562655.1 candidate division TA06 bacterium | reverse complement strand
AATTCCTCTATCTTAGTCAGCGTTGTTTCAATGCTGTTGACGAGGATGTAGTTTACGATTCCTCCGGGTTTTGCTTTCTCTTTCACCTTGGTGAACCCTCCCCCTGGCCCCTTAGGAGCGGAGAAGAGAGCATAGTTCATCTCGGGAGGCAGAATTTCCACCTTCCAGTCAAAGACACCCGAGTAGAACTTCTTCGCCTTTTCGAAATCCTTGACCGGAATCTCTATATGAATGAATTCATTTGCCATTTGAACCTCCTAATTTGAGAAGTTTACAAGTTTCACTGCCTTTCGAAAGACCTTTAAAAACATCTGCCGCGTGAGGCGGCCAGTCTGGGTGTTCTGACGGCTGGGGTGATAGCTATCCAACATAATATGAGGAGGTTTTGGAAAACGATGAATGGCTCCGTGCTGAAAGGGCATTCTGCTCAAAGGGACGCCTCTGAGCCGGAGATAGGTCTCGTGGGCGATGTGACCCAGTGCGATGACAATTTCTATATTTTTGAGTAGTCTTAACTCTTCCCGTAAAAAGGGAGAGCAGTTCTCAATCTCCTCTCGCAAAGGGCGGTTCTGAGGTGGGGCACAACGGATTGCTGCTGTAATATAAGTTCCCTTGAGGCGAAGACCATCCTCCAAGCTCCAGGCCTTTGGACGGTTTGCAAGTCCTAACGTGTGAAGCGTGTGATAAAGGAAATCCCCAGAGGCATCTCCGGTGAACATCCTGCCCGTCCGATTGGAACCCTTCCGTCCAGGGGCGAGACCTAAGATAAGGATTTTTGCCTTTGGATCACCAAAACCAGGAACAGGACGACTCCAGTAGTTGGGATTTTCGGCTTTGATTTCAGAGAGATACTGAACCAGGCGGGTACATCGCCGGCAAGAAATGACCCGTTGATTGAGATCTGTAAAAGACAACCTATCGCTCTTGAATGGGGGTATATTTGAGGTTTTTGGAGCCGATATAGAGATCGCTGGGACGGATAATGCGATTGTCCTGCAATTGCTCGATGACATGCCCTGTCCAACCGATGATACGAGCAAGAGCAAAGATGGGGGTGAAGAGTTTAGGGGAAATCCCCATAGAATGATAGACAGAAGCGGAATAGAAATCCACATTGAGACTGATACCCTTATCCGACTTCATCACTTCCTCAACCTTTCTCGACATCTCATACCATTTGGACTCTCCATTCTCCTCTCCCAGTCTCTTGGACATCTCCCGCAGGACTGTTGCCCTGGGGTCTTCTGTACGATAGACACGATGACCGAAACCTGGAATCTTCTCCTTACGAGAAAGGGACTCTCGGATAAAGGTCTCTACCCGATCTACACTCCCAATCTCTTTGAGCATCTGAATGACCCTTTCATTGGCACCTCCGTGGAGGGGTCCTTTTAGGGTGCCAATGGCAGACGTGATGGCGGAATGAAGGTCGGAGAGAGTGGAGATGGTGACACGGGCGGAGAAGGTGGAGGCGTTGAAGCCGTGGTCGGCGTGGAGGATGAGGCAGATGTCAAAGTCTCTTGACCTCTGTTCTGTTGGACGTTCCCCGGTAAGCATGTAGAAAAAATTTGCAGCATGGGAGAGTTTTGGATCGAAAGAGATCGGTTTTTTCTCCTGCCGCTGACGGTCGATGGCGGCAATAATGGTGGGGAATTGGGCTGTTAGGCGCTGGGCTTTCCTGAGGTTCCCCTCCTCCGAATCCGCTTCAGACGGACCAGCGTCCTGATCATAAAGTCCTAAAAGGGATACAGCGGATCTAAGTATATCCATGGGACTGGCGGTCTTGGGAGCGGACAGGATGAGATTCAATACGGGATCCGGAATCGATCGATTGGCAACGAGGGTCTCTTTGAGATCCTTCAGTTCCTTTTGGGTCGGGAGTTTTCCATACCAGAGGAGATAGGCGGTCTCCTCAAAAGTGGAGTATTGGGCGAGGGCATGAATATTATATCCTTTATAGATGAGAACTCCTTTCATCCCATCAATGAAACTCAAATTTGTTTCAGCCGCTATAACCCCTACCAGACCTTTGATTGCTTTCGCATTCTCCATAGCCACACCTCAATCGTAATGAAAAGTTACCCTTGATTTACAATCCGGATGGAAAAGAGTGTTGTAATTCTATCTTTTTTTCTCAGAATGTCAAGTGGAAATTGAGATGTCTACGACCAGATCCCCGGGATCTGAGTCTGGCAGTGAGGGCAGTGTCCCTGCTGGAGAGTGTTTTGCTGACTTTCTCTTGTAAATCTCCGCCATCCTGTCATCGTGGACTTCAATCTTTTCAATATCAAAGTATAACCTCTTCATTTGAAATATATTCATCCAGCAACCCAAAATCAAGAGAAAGTTAGGTGGATTCAAATAGATTTCGGACTTGCTTTGCCAGAACGGTTGGTTTAAAGGGCTTCACGATACACTGGGTAGCTCCCAATTCCATCGCCTTCTCCGCCTGCCAGGGTTCATGGGTTTGGGTGAGCATGAAGATAGGCAAGTTTTTTAATCCATAGTCCGATCGGATATTTTGCAAGATCTCGAAACTATCCATGTCGGGGAGGGTGGCGTCCAGGAGGAGGAGGTCCGGCTTCTCTTGTTTGAGGTTTTCGACGACCTCTGGACCGGTCTTCGCCTGGAGAACCCTGTGTCCTTCCATTCCCAGTTTGAAGACGATGATCCTCAAGATCATCGGCTCATCTTCCGCGACAAGGATGGTCTTTTGCATTTTTCTTCCTCGTTTCTCAATTTACAAGTTACGAGGCGTGTGGTCAAGAGAAAAGAGACCGAGGTTGGAAAACCTCGGTACGAGTTTGTTAGTCAGATTTTAGAGGTCGCCCGATTCGTGCGCTACCGTAATTGACTAATCGAAGTGGGCAGACACTTGGGTCTGCCCCTACAATTCCTACGAACCTTCCTCTTTCTCCTCCACCTTCGCCTTCAGGTCTTCGGGTTTCTTTTGGAATTGCTTGATGGTGAATTTGTTGACGAGATAAATCGTCTCATCCCCGGAGGCCTGGACATAATATTGGGACTCTTCTTTCAGGATTCCAATGGTGAGGATGCGTGAAGGTTGGTCCAGGAACTCCATTGAGATTTGGAGGGTGGGAGTGTCGAAGCCAGTCTCTTCGGGTGTGGCACGGTCTCCAAAATCCTGGGAGTTGAGATTGGAGAGACTCCGAAGGAGTTGATCCACCTTAAAACTGTCTGTCTTCGCCTCTATAGGTTCTAAAATTGTCCACTCTCCCTCTTCGTCTTTCTGAAGAAGGAGGTTTTCCTCCGAAGATGTTATTTCGAGACGATTGAGGTTGAAAGGGAGGAAGGAGAGAATATTCCGGTTCCTCCATCGCTTTACATCGGGATGAAAGGTGGAGCCCCGGTAGAATCCTCTGGCTAAGATCACTTCATTTGATCCATCCCTTCGAATATAAGTGGAAGAGAAGTCCTGCCCTATTTTTCCGATGTAGAAGTGGGCAAGGAGGGAATCTCCCTTACCAAAAGCCTTTACCATTATCCCCTCCTCCGAGGTCACCTGGAAGAGGCTCTCATTTTCAGGGTTATTGGAGATGAGGTCTCCGCTAAGGCTATCTATGGAATTGAGAACTCGTTTGACAGCGGAGGTGTCGGCGAAGTGGCGGAGGGCATCTTTTTTATCAGCGGATTCAGCGGATTCGAGAATGTCTACTTCTAAAACAACCCACCGATCCCCTTCCCTCTCCAGCCTTGCCATCTTATCGTTCTGAAGAATCTCTATCACCTCCACGAGAGAGGGATCGAACTCGCTGAAGAGGCGTTTTGGCTCCGGGACCTTTCTCCCTTTTAAAGGACCCTCCAAAAGAAGGGTAAGGAGAAGAAGGACGAGAAGAATCCCTAGGAGAAGGGCGATCTGTTTCGGTTTCATAGCATTGGTAATTTGTATCTGGTGATTAGTAATTCACCTACTTGCCCGAATCGGGCGGGTGGGTTTGGTCCGCCTGCCGAGCCCGAACTCCCTGCCCAACCTACGGCCAGGGAGGCGGACAACGGAGATCCCTGGCTGTCGCCAGGACAGGCTTCGATTCGGTTTATGAATGTTTATAAACCTAATTACCAATTACCATTTAACCAATATCCATTTATGCGATTAACTGTTTCTTTCTCTGTCTCAAGTAGAACCGACCGAGGCCGAAGAGGGCGATGAAGACCCCTATTCCGTATGTATTCAAGACCTTGATGGCGGTCTTCTCCCGCTCTGTCAAGGGTTTCAAAGGACGGTCTGTGGAGCCACGGGAACGGATGGAGATGAGGTCCTCTCCAAGGGTGAGCCAGTCCACAGCATTGAGAAAGAAGACGCCATTTGCTGGAAATCGCTGGAGATGAGGATCTGATGAAAATCGGGAGTTCCCCACGATAATGATTCGTGTATCGGAACTCTTCGGAATATGGGATTCTGGATTCTGGATTCTGGATTCTGGATTCTGCACATCCTCTTCGGCAAAGGCACTTTTGAAAGATCCGGTGAGGAGAATGGCTAAGTTGTGCTTTTTCAGAGTCTCCTGGGCGGGGTTGATGGTCTGTCCAGGATTGAGGAAGAAGAAGCCGGACTGTGTCCAGGATTGGTCTGAGGAAGTGGCTAAAACGGTAGCCTCCACCCCACTTCCCGTATCCGCCACCACTTCCAGGGAACTGGTCCAGGGCAGTACCATGGATTCAAGGGGACTGACAATCGGGTTCTCCTGATCAAAATTTCCCCTCCTTACTTTCACCCAAAAGGGGTAAGGGACGAAAAATGTCATAAATCCCTGGCTGAACCCAGCTGTCTCATTGGAGCGGTCTAAAACGAGATCTCGGTTGACCTTCACCCCATAACTCTCTAAAAGGTCATCTACCCCTCTTGGGGCGGCTGTAGCGTTGAGCCCTTGACCGATCTCCACCCCGTTGGTGAGAAAGATCGATTTTCCTCCCTTCATTATAAACTGATCAATCTCATAGCGATCTTGATCCGAAAGTCCCTGGGGACCTGCCAAGATAAGTGTATTGACTCTATCCGGAATGGCACGACCCGTCTCTACCTCGATCACCTCATATTGCTTCTCTAGTTCCCCACGCATCACTTGAAGTTCTGCAATGTTTCCCAGGATGCCTACGGTCTTCGTCTCGGTGGAGGTGATCTTGATGATCTTGGTGGTGAGGTCATATTCTAAATTGCTCGTATTTTGAATTAATGGAATTGCCTCTGCCTGATCCAGATAGAAGAGACCGAGACCCATATATCCGTTGATGATTTGTGTTTTATCCTTCTCAATGATATTCATCTGGATAAGAGGGATCCCAAGACGTCTCACCTTTCCTTCTACATCCGGATTTTCGGCAGGATCAGTAAAGGTAACCCGGATATTCCCCTTGGAATAGGCTCGATACTCATCCAGGAGGTCTTGAATCTCATTTCGAAGGGTCATCAGATGAGGGGGAAGTTTCTTGGAGAAATAGACTTCAATTTGGCAGATATCTTCCAGGGAAGAGACCACCCGTTTGCTGGATGGAGAGAGGGTATAGATCTTTCCCTCGGTTAAGTCAAGCCGATAGAAGTGACGGGAGGAGAGGAAATTGACCACCGCCAAGATACCCAAAACGATGAGGGTGAGAGCTATCGCATTGGTACTCTGAATAAATCTCTTTACCGGCATCTGTTCACCCCAGAAACTGGAAAATGGTTATTGGAGATTGGAAGTTAGCAATGGAAAGTGGAAAATGGAAATGAGAAAAAAACCAATTTCTAGTTTCTAATTTCTATTACAAGTTTCTAATTTCTAATAACAAATTTCTATTTTTAACTATCTCTTCATCTCAATGGAGCGGATGTTGAGATAGAGAAAGAACCCGATGACGGATAGGTAGTAGATGAGGTCACGGGTGTCAATCACCCCCCGTCCGATCGAGTCAAAGTGGCTTCCAAGCCCAAGGTATTCGAAGAAGGGAACCATAAAACTGGGGAGGGCAAAAAGGACCAATTGCTCCCCCACGATGAAAAGGATGAAGCTGAGGAGAATTCCAATGATAAAGGCAATGATCTGGTTTTCAGTAAGACTTGAGGCAAAGAGCCCTATGGCGAGATAAGCACCCCCAATGAGGAGGGCCCCTAAATACCCACCGATGATCTGCCCTCCATCGGGATTGCCCAGGAGGGCAAGGGTGAGGGGGAGGGGAAAGGTTAAGAGGATGGAAAGGGCAAGGAAGGCATATGAGGCAAAGAACTTGCCCAAAACTACCTCAACATCTTTAACTGGGAGGGTCATCAGAATCTCCAAAGTTCTCAATTTCCGCTCCTCCGCCCACAATCGCATGGTCACCGCCGGGATAAACAGGAGAAAGATCCAGGGGAGGATGCTGAATAAGGATCGAAGATTTGCCTGATTGATGAGAAAGAACCCCCTGAGATAGAGCCAGTTGATCAGAACGATGAAGGAGGTGAGATAGATATAGGCAATGGGTGAGGAGAAGTACCCCTTGAATTCCCGTTTGAAGATGGCGTATGTGGTATTCATTGATAATGGGTAATTGGTTAAATTTAACCAATTACTATTTAACCATTTAACGAATCTTTGGTCGTGAGTTGAAGGAAGATATCCTCCAGACTTACCTGCTCCTTGTAGAGTTCTGAGAGGCTCCACCCCTTCTCTACAACGAATCGGAAGAGTTCTTCGGAGAGGTCCTGTCCCTGTTGTGTCCTTATTCGAAAACGATGGAGGGTCTCAGATTTCGGAGTTCCGAATTCGGAATTCGGAGTTCCCCATTCCGTATTCCGGATTTCTCCTTCGGAGATCGATGAGTCCGATACTTCTTCCGCAAGCCACTCCACATCTTCTACCCTTGGAAACTCCTTCAACCCCCGCTCCACTTCATCTTTTGAGCCCCGAATGGTGAGGGTGATGATTCCCTTCCCCTGGGCTCTCTGAGTCAGTTCCTCAGGAGAGCCTGAAGCAACGATCTCTCCATCGTTGATGATGAGAACCCGATTGCAGGCAGCGGAGACCTCTGGAAGGATATGGGTGGAGAGAATCACCGTCTTCTCCTTTCCCAATTCCTTGATGAGTTCTCGGATCTCAATGATCTGGGTGGGGTCGAGGCCTGAGGTGGGCTCATCCATGATGAGAATTTCCGGGTCATGGAGCATCGCCTGGGCGATGCCGACCCTCTGCCGGAATCCTTTGGAAAGTTCCCCGATAGGTCTACGGATCACCGACTGGAGATTCGTCACCTCGATCATCCGATTGATCGCTTTTTTCCGCTTCGACTGTGGCATTCCTCGAACTTCTCCAATGAAGTCTAAGTATTCTGTGACCATCATATCTGCATAGAGGGGGGCATTCTCGGGTAGATATCCAATCTTTTGCCTCACCTCCAAGGGGTTCTCGTGGATGTTATACCCTGCTATTTCTGCTGTTCCTGAATCAGGTTGTAGGTAGCAGGTGAGGATCCGCATGGTGGTGGTCTTCCCGGCACCATTGGGTCCCAAAAATCCCACCACTTCACCTTTCTTCACCTCAAAAGAGGCCTTATTAACGGCAATGGTGTAACCGAACCGCTTGGATAGGTTTTTTGCCTTGATCATTTTGAAATCGGAAAATGGTTGTTAGAAAATGGAAATTAGTAATAGAAATTGGAAAATGGAAATTGGAGCATTCTTTACGAAATTCCCATTTCTAATATCCATAACAAATTTCTTGTTTCCAATAGCAAATTTCTAATCTCGAATTTTCTTCAACTCCTCCGTCAGAAGAGGAACGATCTTGAAAAGATCACCCACAATGCCATAACTTGCCAATTTGAAGATGGGGGCGTTGGGATCTTTATTGATAGCGACTATGCATTTGGAATTTCTCATCCCCACCTGATGCTGGATGGCACCGGAGATTCCACAGGCGAAGTAGAGTTTCGGGGTAATCTGCTTTCCTGTCTGTCCTACTTGGTCTTTGTGATCACGCCAACCGGCATCTACAACCGCCCTGGAGGCCCCCACGGCCGCCCCTAATGCTTGAGCCAGTTCTTCAATGATCTCGAAATTCTCTGGTCCCTTCAATCCCCGTCCTCCAGAGACCACGATATCCGCCTCTGCCACATCCAGGGACCCCTTTGGAGTCTTCTTCAACTCCAGAACCTCAGTCCTCGCCATCAATTGAGGAACTTCTACTATAATAACTTCACATTCTCCTCCTTCTTCTTTCTCAGAAGCGGGAAAAGCTTTGGGTCGGAGGGTAAAGATTTTGGGATTCATCTCGGCTGGGAGGGTTACTTGGGCAAGGGCCTTACCGGTATACATGGGTCTTGTGGCAACGAGAGAACCGTCCTGAAGATCCAATTGCGTGCAGTCCGAAATGAGCCCTACATTGAGTCGGGCAGCCACTCTGGGGGCGAGGTCTTTTCCAGAGGAGGTATGGGAGAGGAGAAGAATGGAAGGGTGATGTTCCTCAATGAGGGAAGTAAATATCTGGGTGTAGGGTTCAGTCCGATAATCCCGCAAAGCAGGGTCATCTGCTGCATAGACCTTTCGAACCCCTTTCTTCCCCAGGGTTCCCGCAGCCCGATTCGAGTCTGCGATGAGCACCGCACCTAGTTCTTCTCCAAGGGGTTCTGCTATCTTCTTTCCCATGGAGAGGACCTCCAGGGTAGAGCGGGGTAGTATCCCTTCTTTCTCTTCAGCCCAAATCAGTACCATTTCAATAGACTATAGAATTTGGACTCTGGACTATAGACTAAAGTCTAATGTCCAATGTCTGAATTTCATATGACTTTTGCTTCATCACGGAGTAGCCTCACCAGCTCCTTCACGATCTCCTCAGGCTCTCCCTGAAGCATCTTTCCAGGAGGACGCTCTGGTGGGGGAAGGAGTTTCAATCTTCTGCTCTTCGATTTCAGTGAATGGAGACCGAGGTCCTTATGATTCAAGATCTGGATCTGAATCCTCTTGGCGGCCATCATTCCTTTAAGAGTAGGGTATCTCGGCTCATTCAAATCCTTTTCAGCCGTGAATACCGCCGGAAGAGAACTCTTCACAACCTGGGTACCCCCCTCCACCTCCCGATGGGCGATGGCAGATTTACCATCCTCTGCAATTTCGATTTTACGGACAAAGGTAACCTGAGGGAGATCCAAATATTCTGCGAGGGCAGGACCTACTTGAGAGGCCCCATCGTCCACAGCGTGTTTACCGCAGAGGATAATGTCGTAATCTAATTTTTTAATCGCCTCTGTAAGAACCCTTGCCGTTGCAAGAGGGTCCAATTCATCATCCGATTCGGGGAGGTGGATGGCGTGGTCCACCCCCATGGCGAGGCAGGTCCGAATGGCCTCCACCACCCGATCAGGACCGAGGGTGATAACGGTCACCTCCCCTCCAAACTTCTCTTTGATCCTGAGTGCCTCTTCTACAGCATATTCCTCATAGGGATTGACCACATAGGCGAGGCCCTCCGTGACGATCCCATCTCCTCCTTCCCTCACCTTGATGAACACGTTCGTATCCGGCACCTGTTTGACACAAACAATTATCTTCATCGTAAACTGCGGTAATGGGTTTGGTAATTGGTTAAATAGAGAACGATGAATAAAAATTTCAATTCAAACCACGAGATTTCACAGATTTTTACCAGATTATTATTTTGAATTTCTCTGTGCTAATCTCGTGTAATCTTGTGGTTCCGATTCTTCAGTGCCTCTTGAGCCGCATGCATCTCCGCTTCTTTTCGATTCCTTCCCTCCCCTTTCCCAATCCCTCTCCCGTTGACGAAAACCTCAACCCAGTAGGTCTTCTCATGGTCCTTTCCCGTTTCTTTTACGATTCTGTATTCTGGATACACACCCTTCTCTTTCAAAGTGAATTCCTGAAATAACCCTTTAAAGTTCCTCTCCTGAATGAAATCCAGCACGCGATCCAGAAGAGTCTCTTGAATGAGGGGCCTCGCCTTCTCCATTCCCCCCTCTAAGTAGAGTCCTCCGATGAGGGCTTCATAGGCTCCTGAGAGGATAGAGGGTTTCTCTCTCCCTCCGTTGCGATCTTCTCCTTCTCCCAAAAGGAGAAAAGAACCGAGATCCATCCCCGCTGCCACGGATGCAAGAGTCTCCTCATTCACAAGGCGTGTTTTCCAATCCGTCAACTCTCCCTCATCTTTCGAGGGATAAGAACGATAGAGATATTCTCTGACGACAAGGTCTAAAACTCCATCCCCCAAAAATTCCAGGGTCTCATAGGAGCTCTCTTTCGAAAAAGAGGCGTGGGTTAGGGTTCTATTGAGTAGGCTCAAATCTTGAAAAGAAAATTTACTGTTTAGATTTTGGAGGAGGGTACTGCGGTCCTCAGAAAGGGGAAAATCCGTGGATTTGTTTTGTGAACCCATAGGGTAGTAATGAAATTCGGAAACTGATGAGAATAAACACAGTAATCAAGAAAATTTCTTCACAGCCAGGACAACATTGTGTCCCCCGAAACCCAGGGCATTGGTAAGGGCTGCTTCCACCTTTATCTCACGAGCAGAGTTGGGGACGTAGTCCAAGTCACACTCGGGATCCGGGTGCTCATAGTTGATTGTGGGAGGGATTTTATCTTTCTTAACGGCTAAAGTGACGACAATGAATTCTATGGCTCCAGCGCCTCCCATGAGATGTCCCGTCATGGATTTAGTAGAACTGACAGCCAGTTTGTGGGCATGGGTATTGAAAACGGTCTTGATCGCCTCCGTTTCGAGTTTGTCATTGAGGAGGGTCGAAGTACCGTGGGCATTGATATAGTCCACACCCTCTCCATTGAGTTCTGCCTGTGAGAGCGCCATCTTGAGGGCTCGAGCCGCCCCCTCCCCTCCGGGAGAAGGTGCGGTGATGTGATAGGCATCTGCAGTGAGTCCAAATCCCACGATCTCTCCATAGATCTCTGCTCTTCTTTTCTTCGAACGTTCCAAGTCCTCTAATATGCAGATCCCCGATCCTTCTGCCATCACAAAGCCATCCCGTTCCCGGTCAAAGGGTCTCGAAGCCTTCTGAGGTTCCGAGTTCCGTGTGGAGAGGGCTTTCATATTGGAAAAACCGGCAAGGGCGAGGGGGGTGACAGGGGCTTCTGCCCCTCCAGTGATCATCACATCGGCGTCCCCTCGTTCTATGATTCGGTAAGCCTCTCCAATCGTATGGGCACTGGAGGCACAGGCGGAGGCAGTTGAAAAATTGGGACCCTTAGCGCCCAGACGCATGGAGACGAGACCCGAGGCACTGTTCATCATCATCATGGGAATCAAGAAGGGACTCACCCGGTTTGGTCCACCCTCCATAAGTTTCCGATACTCCCTTTCCCAGGTCTCGAGACCCCCAATCCCGGAGCCGATCAAAACTCCCACCCGATTCAGATCCTCTTGGAGGAGATTGAGGCCTGAGTCTTCTACGGCTTCTATGGAAGCGATCATGGCAAATTGGGCAAAGCGGTCCATCCTCCGGAGATCTTTGGGAGGAATCCGGTCTGACAGATCCAACCCCTTCACCTCACCGGCAATCTTTACCGAGAAGTTGGAGGTATCAAAGCGGGAAATTCGGTCAATCCCGTTTTTTCCTTCCAGAAGGCCTGACCAGAACTCTTTCCAATTGAGTCCCACGGGGGTGACCGCCCCCAGCCCTGTTACGACGACTCTCCGTTTCATCCGAATGAATCAGTGATTGGCTAACCGGTTAAATAGCTAAATCCTGACCTGTCGTCAGGACAGGTTTAACCCCTCACCATATAACCATTTAACGAATAGGCTTTCAGATCTACTTTGCAGGTGCTCCGAGTTTCTGTTCCAAGTACTGTACAGCCTGTCCAACCGTCGTGATCTTTTCAGCATCTTCATCTGGAATCTCAATATTGAACGTGTCCTCAAAGGCCATAATCAACTCCACGGTATCCAAGGAGTCGGCTCCTAGATCATCAATGAAATGGGCTTTTGGTGTAACCTCTTTCTCATTTACTCCAAGCCTCTCCACGATGATCTTTTGCACATCGTCCAGAATCGCCATCCTTTCACCTCCCTCGTATTGGTTAAATAGTTGAAAGGTTTAATGGTTAAATTTAAATTCACATGACCATCCCGCCATCTACATGAATCACCTGTCCTGTGATGTAACTCGACTCCTCTCCTGCGAGGAAGAGGGCTACCTTTGCTACATCCTCCGGGTGACCCATCCGTTGGAGGGGTATCCGTTTGAGTAAGCTCTCGCGAAGGGTCTCCGTGAACTCCCGAGTCATCTCCGTGTCGATTAAGCCCGGAGCGATGGTATTGACCGTAATTCCTCGGGAGGCGAGTTCTTGGGAAACGGATTTTGTAAAAATGATCACCCCTCCTTTCGAAGCGGCGTAATTGGACTGTCCAATATTTCCGGTAATCCCCACAACCGATGCGATATTGATGATCCTTCCCTTCCGATTTTTGATCATCTCCCGGGCAACGGATCGGGTGAAGTTAAAAACACCTTTCAGATTGGTCGCCATGACCCGATCCCAGTCGGGTTCTCTCATTCTTATTAAAAGCTGATCTCGTGTGATCCCTGCATTGTTTACCAGTATATCAATCTTCGAAAATTCGTCAAGGACTTTTTTAATGACCGATGTGACATCGTCGAACCGGGAAACATCTACCTTCAAGGCGATCCCCTTTCGCCCTAAACGCTCTACTTCTTGTTTTGTTTTCTCTGCCCCTTCTAAATTCAGATCTGTGATGGCAACATCCGAACCTTCTCTAGCAAATGTGAGGGCGATCTCCTTTCCAATTCCTCTGGCACCGCCTGTGATGAGAGAAACGCATCCACTGAGTTTCATCTGTGATTGGTTAAACGGTGATTTATTAAATGGTTAAATTTAACCATTTAATAATTTAACTGTTTTCTCCAGGCTCTCCCGATCTTCAACATTGAAGATCTCACACGTAGGATCAATCCTTTTGACAAGTCCCCGGAGGACCCTTTTCGGTCCGACTTCGACAAAAGTGTTAATTCCGAGGGAGATGATCCGTTTTATAGAGTCCACCCAGCGGACGGGATGGGTCAACTGTCTCTGCAGTGCCTCCCGGATGGACGCTCCCTCTTCGAGGGGTTCTGCAGAATAGTTAGCAACAACTGGGAACTTGGGGTTTTTGATCTCTGTTCTGGATAATGCCTCATTCAATCCTGCGCTCGCCTCCTTCATGAGTTCTGAATGAAAAGCACCACTTACATTGAGAAGGACTGTCCGCATGGCTCCAGTTTCCTTTGCAAGTCGAGCGGCTTCTTCTACTGCTTGTCGGTCACCAGAGATCACGATCTCGATAGGGGAGTTGAAATTGGCAGGTTGAACGATTGAAGATTGAAGATTTGAAGACAGCAAGGACGCACTTGAATTGGATCCACCTGCCAAGCTCTTCTCACCTGCCCCACCCCGCGCCCAGTCCTCCCTGCTCCACCCACGGGCTGGGCCGGCCAGGGAGGTGGACTCGCAGATCTTCACAACTTCTTCTTTGGAGAGTCCGAGGATGGCTGCCATCCCACCGGGTCGTATCTCCCCTGCTCGATACATCATCTCTCCCCGAATTCGGACAAGGCGAAGACCCTCTTCAAATTTCAAAGATCCCGAAGAGATGAGGGCGGAATATTCCCCTATACTGTGACCTGCTGCAATGATGGGCTGGATCCCTTTTTTCTCTAAAAGTCTGTGGCTGGCGAGGCTATGAAGTAAGATGGCGACCTGAGTATTCTGTGTCCTTCGGAGTTCCTCTTCAGGGCCTTCAAAGGAGAGGCTGGCGACATCCACTCCCAGGACTTCTCTCCCCTTTTCATAAAGTTGTCGAACTTCAGAGTAGTGATCATAGAGATCCTTCCCCATTCCGACATATTGTGATCCTTGGCCGGGAAAGAGAAAGGCGACTTTCATAATTTGTAATTGGTTAAATAGTTAAATGGTTAAATAGAACTATCTAACGACTCACCATTTAACCATTCAACCGCTTTTCACCAACGGAGGACTACAGAACCCCAGGTGAGGCCACTCCCAAATGCATCTAATAGGATGAGGTCTCCCCTCTTCAACTTTCCTTCCCTTTTCGCCTCATCGAGACAGATGGGGATGGAGGCAGCGGAGGTGTTTCCATATTTTTCAATATTGACAAAGACCTTCTCCATCGAGATTCCAAGGCGATCCATTGTGGCCTTGATGATCCGGAAGTTCGCCTGATGGGGGATGAAGAGGTTAATATCCTCTCCTTGGAGCCCAGCCCTTTCCAAGGCTTTCTCAGCAGCAGAACTCATGGCCCGGACGGCATGGCGGAACAGCTCGTTCCCATTCATCTTGAGATAGTGGAGTCCTTGCTCCACTGTCTTGTGGGAGGTGGGGAGACGAGAACCCCCTCCGGGGAGAGAGATGAGATCTCCAAGGGACCCATCACTCCCCATATAGGTCGAGAGGATCTCACTCTCATCGTCACTTACCGTCAGGACACAAGCCCCTGCCCCATCTGCTAAGATGACACAGGTCGTTCGATCGGTATAATCCGTGATTTTGGAAAGGGTCTCTGCTCCAATTAGGAGAATGGTTTTGTAGATTCCGGAAGAGATGAGTCCTTTTACCATTTCCAGACCATAGACGAAGCCTGAACAGGCAGCTAGGAGGTCAAAGGCGAGGACCTTCTTCGCCCCCAATTTGGACTGGACCAGACAGGCAGTCGAGGGAAAGAGCATGTCGGGCGAAGAGGTGGCAATGATAATCGCATCCAGATCCTGTGCCTCTATTTCCGAATCCTTCAAAGCCTTTTGGGCGGCTTCCAAGGCGAGGTCAGAGGTGGCGGTCTTTTCGTCGGCAATGTGTCGTTCTTTGATCCCTGTTCTCTCTGTGATCCATTCATCGGTAGTCTCCACCATCTTCTCCAGATCGAAGTTGGTCAAAACTCGATCTGGAACGGCCGATCCTGTTCCGATGATCTTTACCCTTTTGACCCCGGTTTTCCCCGGGACTGAATTCCTTTGAGCCATCTCCTCCTTCCTTCCGTTTCACTGAGGTTTTTGAGCCTGTCCCATGGTGCCTTCAGATGGATCATTTGATCTTTGAAGCCTGCTTTCAAGAAATGGATCATCTGCTTCTGGATGTGTTCATTCACCCGTGTATCCACAAACTTCTTGGTCGCCAGGATGGCATTCTTGATCGCCTTGGCTGTGGATCTTCCGTGACAGATGGTCGTCACTCCATCGAGGCCCAGAAGAGGGGCGCCTCCAACTTCTTCATAGTTCATTCTCCTCAAGAATTCCCTGAGGGATGATTTCCAGAAGATCCCTCCCAATTTGCTCTGCAAGGAGTCTTGGGTCAACTCCTTCAGGGAACGGGCAACAAAACCGCTGATAGACTCGGCAAATTTCAGAATGGTGTTTCCCACAAATCCGTCGCAGACCACTACGTCTGCCTCCCCTTCCAGGATATCCTGACCTTCGATATTTCCAATGAAATTGAGTATTCCTGAAGAGGATTCGTTTTGGATCAACTCATGGCTTCGGATCGTCAGGGAATTCCCTTTCGTGGCCTCTTCTCCAATGGAGAGGAGACCGACCGTCGGATTATCCTTATTGTAGATATGGCTGTAAAAAATGGAACCCATAATGGCAAACTGAAGGAGATTATGGGGTTTGCACTCCGCATTAGCCCCTACATCAAGGAGTAAGGTTCCCCCATTTTTTGCAGGAAGGAGGGCCCCGATGGCGGGACGTCCCACCCCTTTGAGTCTTTCGAGGATGTGTTGTGCAAAGGCAACCACTGCTCCGGTGTTTCCAGCAGAGAGAAAGGCATCAACTTCTCCTTTTTTTTGCATCCTCGTCCCCACACCGATGGAGGACTCCTTTTTTTGGCGTATGGCGACTAACGGGGACTCATGAATATCCACAACTTCTGGGGCGTGACGAATCAGAATCCGTGGATCCTTCTCATCCCCTTGACAAAGCTCAAGACTTTCCACAATTTTCTTTTCATTTCCCACAAGGCAGATCTCAAAATTGCCTGAACCTGATTTCAAGGCTTCCAGGACACCCTCGACGATCACCTCCGGCCCTTGATCCCCTCCCATAACATCCACAGCAATCCTCATTTCTCCTCCTTTTCAGGTCTTGGAGGAATCACTTCTCGACCTTTATAATATCCACATTGGGGACAAACTCGATGAGGAAGTTTTGGTTTCTGGCAATTCGGACAGAGGGAGAGATTTGGAGACTCCAATTTCCAGTGAGTCCTCCGTTTCCTCCCCCTTGACTTCGAATGTCTTCTTTTAGGAACAGGCATCTTTTTCCTTTAAAAATCGGATATTGGTAATTCGTAATTCGATATTCGAAATTCGTAAGACCTCTAAATATTTTTCAGGCGATCTCCTTCAACTCCTTCCACCCCGAATCGATCTCTGCCAATGGGCATCCACAATCCCTCTCATTCAGATCCTGACCACAATTTTGGCATAGACCCTTACAGCCCTCTTTGCACAGGTGCTTCACTGGATAAGAAAGAAGGATAATGTCCCGAAGGACCCCACCCATCTCAATCACATTTCCCTCATAGAAGTTGGTGGAGAGGTTTTCCTCTGTGATCTCAGATTCTCCAGAAAGAAGCTTTGGACTCCCCTTCAAATAACGCATGGAAATCTCTTCTGTAAAGGTCTTCTTACAAGGAAGAAGACAGCGGGAACAGGAAAAATTGGCTCGAAAGGCAATCTGACCCTTAACCGTGATCTCTCTACCCCTTCGGGACAGGATGAGGTCCCCCTGAATCCCTCCTTGAAAGGTGAGCTCCTCCTGAGGAAATTCTAATTGAGAGGGATCGATAACGAAAGTCTTTCGGCTCTCCCCCTCCTTAATCTCCCGCAGATCCAGTTTGACTTCAACCATTTCAAAAGAGAGACTTTAGACATTAGACTTAAGTCTAATGTCCAGAGTCCAAAGTCCAGAGTCCGTTTTTATAGGTTTTCAATAAACTTATCAGCAAATTCAGAAGTGCCTAATCCCGCTCGCGGCGGGACCATCATCCGTGCGAGGTCTTGGGTGACCCCTCCTTCTCGAATTGTCTTCTCCATCGCCCGAGTAATCCCCTCGGCTGCCTCCTTCCAGCCCAAGTATTCCAACATCATCACCCCGGAGAGGATGAGGGAACTGGGATTCGCACGATTCAGTCCTGTATATTTCGGTGCTGTCCCGTGCGTTGCCTCAAAGAGGGCAATGAAGTCCCCAAAATTGGCACCCGGTGCCATACCGAGTCCACCCACCTGGGCAACACAGGCATCCGAGAGGTAATCCCCGTTGAGATTCGTGGTTGCGATCACTTGATATTCGGCCGGCCGCAGTAATACCTGCTGGAACATGGCGTCCGCGATCCGGTCCTTGACCAGGATCTTGCCCTCCGGGAGCTTGCCTTCGAAGTCGTCCCAGAGTTGCGCCTCGGTCACCGTCTGGTCGCCAAACTCCTCTTTGGCGACCTCGTACGCCCACTCTTTGAAGGCGCCTTCGGTGAACTTCATGATGTTGCCCTTGTGCACGAGGGTGACATCGGTTCGACCCTGCGTAACCGCGTGCTGAAGCGCCTTGCGCATCAGCCGCTTGCTACCCGTGACCGAAACCGGCTTGATGCCGATACCCGAATCTTCCCGAACCCGCTTGCCCAACTCCACACGCAGAAACTCGATCAGCTTGGCCGCTCCCGTCGATCCCTCTTCCCATTCGATGCCCGCGTAGACGTCCTCTGTGTTCTCACGGAAGATGATCATGTCGACGAGCTTTGGGTTCTTGACCGGTGAAGGCACGCCCTGGATGTAGCGAACCGGACGCACGCAGGCATAGAGGTCCAGGACCTGCCGTAGGGTCACGTTCAAGCTTCGAAAACCGCCTCCGACCGGAGTCGTGAGCGGGCCCTTGATACCCGCTCGGAACAGTTTGAACGCCTCGATCGTGTCCTGAGGCAGCCACTCGTCGTACTCTTCCTTGGCCTTCTCACCGGCGAAGACCTCCAGCCATGCGATCGATTTGGAACTGCCGTAGGCCTTGTCCACAGCGCGCTCGAGCACCATTTTCGTGGCCCGCCAAATATCGGGCCCGATGCCGTCACCTTCGATGAACGGAATGATGGGTCGTTGGGGAATCTCGAGCACGCCCTCGCGCCAAGTGATCTCTTGGCCATCACTGGGCGGGGTCAGCCGGCCGATGTTCTTGCTCAACTCGTACGTCCTCCGGAAGGCTTGGGTCGTCCTAGTAAATCCGTTCGGGCCTCTCAGATTACCATAGCGCTGCGTGGTAGATTGACGGACCCATGGACTGGACCGAGCTGCTGGAAGCCGCGGAAGCGGTGCGCGAACGCGCCTACTGCCCCTACAGCGGTTTTCAGGTCGGATCGGCGATCCTGACCGAGGACGGGAAGGTCTTCATCGGATGCAACGTCGAAAACCGCACGTTCGGGCTGACGGTTTGCGCTGAACGGGTCGCCGTGCTGTCGGCGGTCGCCGAGGGGCACCGCAAGCTCGCGGCGCTGGTCGCAATCACCGACACGGCCCCGCCCTCGCCTCCCTGCGGGCAATGCCTCGAAGTCATGACCGAGTTCGGGCACCCGGACCTCCCCGTGTTGCTGGCCAACATCCAGGGCGAGAGCAAGGAGTACCGGCTCCGCGATCTGCTTCCGCACCCGTTCGAGTTCCCGCTGGCGACCGATCGTTAGCAGCGTGCCGGGAACGGCTTCGAGGGTTGCGTGATTTCCACCTTCACTCGGTTGCTCCACTAATAGGACTCTGCGCAGCAGAGGCCTTCGGCGCGAGGGCCTAAGATAGCTCATGCCCACGAGCTTTCGATCGCTACGATCCCGATCAGAGTTTGTTGCTTCCTCCTAGTCCGAGCGATTGGTTGCCGGAGACGTCCAAAGGACCCGACAGGAAGTCCGACAACGAATCAGATAGGCGGATGCTCTCAGCGAACTCGGCTAACCGCGGTCAGGCTAGACTCCGAGTCTTTGGAGGGTTCCTCTGTACTGAAGGGCAAGCGAAAGGGTCAATGGGCGGTCGACGTGGATCGACACTGGCGGATCACGTTCAGCTTCGACGGACGCGAATGCGATGATGTCAACTACGAGGACTACCACTAAGGAGCCAACCATGATGCACAATCCTCCTCACCCGGGCGAGATCCTCCGCGCCGACTACGTCGAGCCTCTGGGCTTGAGTGTGACCGACGCAGCCAAGGCTCTTGGAGTTACGGGTAAGACGTTGTCGGCCGTGCTGAACGAACGAGCCGGGATCAGCCCCGCCATGGCTCATCGGCTGGCAAAGGCTCTCAAGACGACTCCCGAGTTTTGGGTGAATCTGCAGATTCAGTACGACCTTTGGCGAGCCCGTGACACCGACCTTCGTCAGGTACGCCGGCTCGTGTCGGCGGAGAGTGGATGAGCGAAGTGATCGCGATCCTCTCCGCCCTGACCATGGAACGTGCCTATGCCTGACCACGGCTACTTCGCCAACCTGATCTGGCAGATCGCCCAGAGTCGTGCGGTCCGAGGTGGAAGGAAGCCGTGTTTCTGGAGGGCCGATTCATAGATGCGGCGGATGAGCTGCGCCCATTGCCGCCGCAGCCGTCTCCTCTCGGCCCTCGACACTTCGTCATCCAGCGGGGCGGCGTCGGGCGAGTCTGAGCCCGAGGCTGCCTCGGCCGCGGCCTCACACCCGGCCCGACGGCGCCTCGCTCTCGAGACGTGAGAGTCGTGCCCGTAGTAACGCACCATGTGGAGCCTGGGAACGGGAATGTGCATCACCAGCCGGGCGAGCAGCTCGGCCGGGTCGAAGGGCTCGCCGCGGCGCTCTTTCGCCCTCTTGTGGCGATAGCGGGCAAGACCTGGCTCGAGAATGAGGCGCTCGAGCGACAGGGGCGCCCGCAACAGGTAACGAGCGAGCCGCTCGAGACCTCCGCCATCGTCGGCTCGCACGGTCACCGCATTGTGGGCCGAAAAGCCCGTGTGGCCCGCCTTCCAAGACTCCAGAAGCTCGATCCGCTCGTCGGTGAGCAGATCTCGAGCGGCGAGAAAGGCGATCACCTTGTGCCGGAACACAAGCTCCGCGGCGTGAGTGTCGACCCACGGCACCGGGCGCCATGCACCCGCCCGATCCCAGCCTCCTCGTGAGGCGATCGCGTGGATATGCGGGTGCCAGCGCAAGTCAGAGGCAGCGGTATGGACGGCAGCCACCATGCCGGGCCGCACGTCGTCACCGGCGGCCTCGGCAGTGAGCTCGGCGACACTCTCCCATGCCGCACGACACAGCTCACCGAGCAGCTCGCGGCGATGCAAGAAGAACGGTCGCAGCAGCTTCGGCACGGTGAAGGTCCACAGGCAATGGCCCACCTCCTCGGCCACTTCTTCCCGCAGGAAGGCTCCCAACATCGCCCCTCGCTTGGCCGCGCAGGACGGGCAGAAGCCGCGACGGGAGCAGCGCCCTGCAGCACAAGGTCGCCCTCCAGATCTACGACGACCTCGAGGACCTAACCTATCTCGTCGACGCCCTGGAGCGGTTCAGAGCCATCAACTCCTGTTTGGTACCCGCGGTCAGCACGTGACTGGGTAGGGTCCGGCCCAGGAAAGCCGCCACTCGGCGCGAGACGGCACGCACGCCGTCGATGTCGACCCCCGTATCGAGTCCCATCTCCGAGCACATGTAGGCAAGATCTTCGGTCGCGATGTTGCCGCTGGCGCCTTTCATGACCGGCGTTCCGCCGAGTCCTCCGAAGGCTGTGTCAAAGGAGTCGACGCCTTCCTCGAGAGCCGCCAGCGCGTTCGCCAGCGCCATGCCGCGGGTGTTGTGGAGATGAAGCCAGAGGCGACGACCGGCTAGGACCTCTCGGACGGCCCGCACGGCTGCCCCAACCTGGACAGGATTCGCCAGACCGTAGGAATCGGCCACGCCGATTGCCGCAGCTCCAAGCTCGACAAAGCGTTCGGTCAATTCGACCACCCGCTCGATCGGCACGTCGCCCTCGATCGGGCAGCCCAGGGCGACGCCAAACACTACCGAAGCATCGACGCCGTGCTCTTGCGCGGCCTCCGCGATCCGTGCAAAGCGGTCGGCTGATTCATCGATCGAAAGGCCCACATTGCGTCGGTTGTAGCTTTCGGTCGCACAGACGACAACGCGTAGCTCGTCGACTCCGCCGATCTCGAGGGCACGTCGAGCACCCTCGAGGTTCGGCACCAATACGCTGAGGCGAACGTCCCAGCGATCCTTGATCCTGCCCAGGACCTCAGCGGCGTCGGCCATCTGGGGGATAACCCGTGGATGAACGAACGACGTCGCCTCGATCTCGGCGACGCCGGCGGCGACCAGGCCTTCGACGGTCTCGACTTTCAGCCGAGTGGGAACAAAACGTTCCTCCATCTGAAAGCCGTCCCGCGGGCCGACCTCGATCACTCGTACTCGCTCGGGCAGACCTTCACTCGTCGTCATCTTGAACCAGCTGCAGGTAGACGCCGAAGGTCTCATCCATTTCCAGATCGACCAGCTGCCAGCCCTCGACACCCCGCCGCGGAGTGCTGTTTACCAGCCCAATCCCCTCGCGCGCGATTCGGGCGGCTTCGGCGGAGACATCATCGACCTGAAAACCGACATGGAAGAACCCTTCGCCATATTCATCGAGAAAATTCTTGACCGGCCCGTCCCTCACGGGCTGCACCAGCACGATCCAGACGTTATCGAGCTCGAAGCGCACCAGCTCGACGCCACGGTCCTCGAGCCGTTCACTGCCCAGCGGTTCGACACCGAAGATCCGCGAGTATCTTTCTGCGGCCGCGTCCAGATCGCGAACCACAAAGTCGATGTGATGCACCCGTCTCAGCACCTCAGCACCTCAGCACGTCAGCCAGCGCCCCCTGCCGAGAGTCTCTGGATGTAGGTCAAAACTTCCTCGAGCTCGATCACGTCGCCGTACTTGCCCTGAATGTCCATCAAATTGGCTCGGTGCGCCTCGGGCGACCGGTCGCCGACACACTCCGCCGGCACGATCGGGCGGAAACCGTGTTGCATCGCATCGACAACTGTCGCGCGAATACAACCGCTAGTGGTCGCACCCGAGACGATGAGAGTGTCGACAGAGAGCGCTGTCAGTTCCGAGGCCAGTGCGGTGCCAAAGAAGGCGGATGCGTACTGCTTCTCGATCAGCGTCTCCCGGAGACGACGCTCCAGCCGGGGATCCAGCTCGACCTCTTCACTGCCCCGGACGAGAACAGCCAGCGACGGCACCTTGAGCACGAATAGCCCAGCGTCACGCAGATCGTCGCTGTAGGCCGTCGTAGTGAAGAAGATCGGCAGCTCCATCGATCGAGCGCAATCCAGCAAACGGCGCGTCGCTTCCACAACGGCGTCCAGATCGGAACCCAGTGGAGAGGAAACTCGCGTGAAGCCAAGAATGAGATCGACGACCAGCAACGCCGGCCGGCGGCCGAAGCCCATCTCGCCGGCAAGGCCCTTGGCCGCATACTGGGCGAGCACGCTCTCGGCCGAATGGCGCGGCTCATCCGTCATCGTGACCTCGCACGACCATCTCGACTTCTACCACGGGCTGCTAGACAACACCCTTTTCCTCGAGCGACTCGATCTCGGCATCGGACAGGCCGAGCACCCCTCCCAGAATTTCGCGGTTGTGAGCGCCGATCGGCGGACCCGCCCACTCGGTTCTGCCCGGTGTCTCCGAGAGCTTGGGAAAAATCGCCGGGATCTTGAGAGGCTTGCCTCCCGCCTCGAAGAAGAGGGCCTTATCCGTAAAGAGCCCGGTCGGGGAACCTTCGTCAGCGACACTGCCACCTCCGGCGGAAACCTCGAACTCGACCGATCCATCGAAGACTTGATCTCGATGGGCCAGGCAACCTCGGTGCAACTGCTCGAGCTCCGCGAGACCGAGGCGAGCGCGAGGGAGGCCCGCGACCTCAAGATGCCGGAGGGTACGCCGATCCTGCGCTGCAAGCGGCTTCGCCTGTTGGACAACCAGCCGTATTGCTACATCGTCAATCACGTGCCGATCGAAATCGGCCGCCGCATCCCTGAATCGAACTGGCACAG
>JADFOU010000167.1 GCA_022562655.1 candidate division TA06 bacterium | reverse complement strand
AGGCCCGTCTCTGGAAGGGCGATGAAAAATTCTTCCCCGCCATACCGACCCACCAAATCGATCTCACGAACATTCGCTTTTAACTGAGAGGCCACCTCTCTCAAGATGACATCTCCGACCAGATGCCCGTACTGATCGTTCTTCTCTTTGAAAAAATCGATATCTGCCATCAGAAAAGAGAGGGACAAGTGATGCCGTTTGGAACGGGTCAGTTCTTCATGAAAGCGCTCCAGAAAATATCGCCGGGTGTAAAGACGTGTGAGTCCGTCCGTAATGGCCAACTCCTGAATCTTCCCGTAAAGCTTTACTTTTTGAATGGCAAGGGCAAATTGGCGGGAGAGAATCGTCAATTTCTCGAGATCCTCCGGCTTCAAATGCTCACAGACGATGAGACTAATCAAGCGGTGCTTCACCCACAGGGGGACTGCGGTAAAAGGAAAAGAGCTCCCCTGAAACGCTTCCTTTTTCTCTCTCGCTGCTTCAAGCATTTCTGCGAGATAAGAAATGTCCTCGGCCTTCACGGTCACCAGGCCCTTTTCTGGAAGGGACTTTGCATTCGCGGGTAAGGCGTAAATCCGGTCGATGTCTTGGGGGGTGTGTGTTCTATCGGAATCGTCCCGGAGAAGAAAAAGAAACCCCTTCTCAAACGAGAAGTTCGCTTCAAGGGTCTGGGAGAGTGTCATGACTACCTCTTGAAGTTCCAGACTTGCCGATACCTTTTTGGTCAGCTCATAGAGCTCGATAATCTCTGAGAGGTGCTGTTCGAGAAGAACATCCTCTGATTCCTTCTCATGAAGAGAGATTCTTCGTGTTCGGATCGTCTCCTCCATCTTTTCCAAACGGATGTTGACCTGAGAGATCACTTCTTTCGCGTGGGAACGGAAAAAGAGAGCCAAAAATACCACAAGAAGCGCTTCAATGATGAGGAGAAACGTTATGATCCACATACGCGATTCCTCCCCTCCCGCTTGGCCCGGTAGAGCGCCCCGTCCACCTGTTTCAAGAGGACCTCTTTGACAAGCCCGTCCTCCGGAAATGAGGCCACGCCGATGGAAAGCGTCACATGGGTCTTCTCTCGCCGGAGGAAGAAGGGTTCTTTCTCGATGCGCTGTCTGATCGCTTCGGAAAGCGCGAACGCTTCTTCCTTCGTCCGCTCTGGGAGAATGATTGAAAATTCTTCTCCCCCATATCGACAAATGGTCCCTTCCGCGCTTGAGGTTTCTTTCAAGGTCTGTGCCACCTGCTTGAGGACAAGATCTCCGGCAATATGACCATATCGATCATTGTAAGTTTTGAAGTGGTCGATATCCAGCATGAGAAGTGACAGAGGCGTTCGGTTTCGCTGTGATCGAAGGAGTTCTTCTTGGAGTCTTTCCTGAAAGTAGCGATGCACGTAAAGTGAGGTCAGCTCATCCACCCGGGCCAATTCCTCTGTCCGCTGGGCGAGCCGGGCATTCTCCACGCTTGAGGCGACTAGATCTCCGACGATTGAAAGGAGGCGGAGGTCATCTGAGGTGTAACTGTCGCGAGCGAGCGATTCGAGCCTGAGGAGCCCCCGCATCCGTGCGCCGCTCATAAGAGGCGTTGCCATTAAAGAACGGATGTCCCGTTTTTCCATCTCATCTGGGTTAAATCGGAAATCCTTCCGGACATCCCGGACCAGGAGCGGACGTCGGTGCTTAAGGACCCATTGGTCAAAAAAATCCCCCTTCTTCGACCGGGTTCTCGGAAAATCCTTCACAAAAAAAGAACTTGCGAGCGAAAGATTCCCCTCTTCTTCATCCACGAGAAAAAGGAGAGAGCCCCCTGATTTGCCGATCACTTCGTACGCCTCTCGAACGGCAGATTGGATGACCTCTTTCAGGACAAGACTTGCGCTTAAAAGATTCATGAACTCACTTAAGGAGGCATAGCGTCCGAGCTTGCGCTTCAAGGTCGGTCGATGAGACTTCTCTTTTTGTTCCTTTTCGGTGAGGAGATTTTCTTCTGTTTCCAGGCGCTCAAGGGAGATCTCTGTCTGCTTGATTTTTCCGTTGAGAGACCGGACGGCAAAATGCGTTAGGGTTCCAGCAGCCATCAGGATCGGGAGAGACGAAAGGAATGAGAAAGAGGTAAACCGGAGTGCAAAGAAAGAAACGATAAAGACTGAACCCCCCAAAAGTCCCCAACCGTAACCAAGATACCCTCCCAACATGCTGAAAATTGCGGAAAAGCAGAAAAAGGAAGTGATGACCAAAAAGTGGCTGCGGGAAGGGATGTCGAGGAGTCGGCCGGGGGGAAAAAAGATGAAAAGGGCGATCGAGAGAACCACCCAGAGTCCTATGGCGAACAAAAGAAAGTCTCTTCGTTTATTCATCCGTCCTCGCTACACGATCGAGGCTTCGGTCTCCTTGTCGAAGAAATGAATCCTGCTCGTATCCAGAACCAGTTCGATGTCCTGGTTTATCTCGGGACGGTCACGACCCTCCAGACGGGCGACGAATGTATGGTGGGGTGTTTTGAGATGAAAATGCAGCTCGTAACCCATCGGTTCGATCATCTCTACAGAAGCCTTGAGGATGTTTTCAGGAGACGCCTTAGAGACGACGAGTTTGTCATGGAGATCTTCCGGACGAATTCCCATCGTGATCGGCTTTCCTTCATACGGGGCGACCGCCGGGACCATCTCCTCTAAAATCCGAACCCGAAAACTCCCTTCATCGAAATAAAATTTCCCGTCTTCGCGCAAGAGGGACCCCTCCATAAAATTCATGGGCGGACTTCCGATAAAACCGGCCACGAACCGATTGACCGGATGGGAATAGAGGGTATCCGGGTCGGCAATCTGCTGGATCATCCCTTCTTTCATGACGGCGATACGATGCCCCAGCGTCATCGCCTCCGTTTGATCATGGGTGACGTAGATCATGGTTGTCTGCAAACGGAGGTGGAGCCGGTTGAGCTCCGCCCGCATCCGAACCCGAAGCTTTGCATCGAGGTTCGAGAGCGGTTCATCGAAAAGAAAGACCTCCGGTTTTCGTACGATGGCGCGTCCCACGGCGACCCGCTGGCGTTCCCCGCCGGAAAGCTCCCGGGGACTGCGATTCAAAAGCGTGCTGATGCCGAGGATCTCTGTCGCCTCTCGAACCCTCGCGCGAATCTCCCGGTCAGGATAACGTCTCAGTTTCAATCCAAAGGCGATATTGTCATACACCGAGAGATGCGGGTAGAGGGCATAATTTTGAAACACCATGGCGATGTCTCTCTCTTTGGGAAGAACATCATTGACGACGCGGTTTCCGATGGAGATCTCGCCTTCCGTCACCGACTCCAAACCCGCAATGAGCCGAAGGGCTGTCGATTTCCCGCATCCTGAAGGCCCCACCAGCACCAGAAATTCCTGATGGTTCGCCTCGATATTCGCCCGTGTCAGCGCACGAATATCTCCCGGATAGATTTTTGAGACATTTCGAAGGGTGACTTTTGCCACGATCACCTCATTAAAAGCGTTAAGACTTCTTTCCTTTTGTCCCGCCGAAATAGTCCAGAAGCTGCGCAAGCATGCTTTTCAAGGCTTTTCGATGGACCACTCGGTCCACAAACCCATGCTCCAGGAGAAATTCCGACCTTTGGAATCCTTGGGGAAGTCTCTGATGGATCGTCTGCTCAATGACCCGCGGCCCTGTGAAACCGATGAGCGCCTTAGGCTCTGCAAGAATCACATCTCCAAGAGAAGCGAAGCTCGCCATGACCCCTGCCATCGTGGGGTTGGTGAGAACCGAAATGAAAGGGAGTTTTGCATCATCATGTTTGGCCAGCGCCGCAGAGGTCTTCACCATCTGCATGAGAGAGAGCATCCCCTCCTGCATCCGCGCCCCGCCTCCGGAGCCCGACACAATGATGAGCGGAAGACTTTCCGCGGTGGCACACTCAATAGCACGGGTGACCTTCTCCCCCACGACACTTCCCATTGATCCCATCATAAATCGGGAATCTGTAACCCCCAACACAATCTTTTTGCCTTCAAGGCGTGCACGTCCACAGAGGGCAGCCTCTTCGAGATTTGTGAGGATCTGATCCTCTTTTAGTTTTTCAGGATAGCTCCCTTTGGGGCCTTTGAATTTGAGTGGATCGAGAGACCTCAAACCATCCTCAAACGCCTTGAAGCTCGACCCATCGGTCAAAAGTGCAATCCGTTGGGAAGCCGTAAGGATAAAGTGGTATTGGCATTTCGGACAGACTCTGAAATTTTCTTCAAGGACCTTGTTGTAAACAATCTCTCCGCAATCTTCACATTTGGTCCAAAGACCTTCCGGCATCGTTTTCTTGCGGGAGACTTTCACCACCGTATATTTGGGTTTTCCAAAAATAGGCATCGCGTTACCTCTAGAGTCTATTCTCCACCAACCGGTACATCACCAGTCCTGTCACCGGCTTGGGATAAAAATAGGTCGATTTCTGCGGGACCCTCTCTTTTGAAAGGGCGATCCGCCGGATCTGATCCATCCGGAGCGGTCTCATGAAAAAAGCGACCTGATAATTTCCGCGACGGATCTCCTGACGGCACCGTTTGAAATCGCGGCTATAGAGAAGTTGATGGCGGAGTTTCTTTTCTGAGAGATGGAGTCTCTTTTTCAGGACCAGCTCGTGCAAGATCGTGACATCCAGTCTTCTCCAGGCCTTGGAACGGCGGCAAGATCGGTCAATTTCAGAAAGGGCCTTTCGATCCTTGAGGGTCAAGAGATAAAAAGGTTTCCCTTTCCAATACATTCCAAAGACATGTCCGTCTCGTTTCTTCTCCATCGCCCTGAAAAGGGCCGAGCCATTCGGGAACGGACGAAAGGTAAAAAGGCTCGAAAGCACCTCCTGCAAGCGTTCAAAAGAGAGATCCAGACCTCTTACCAATCGATGAATCGGGAGAATGGTCAAATCCGCGCCCAGAAGATTTGAAAAATAAGCCAGAACAAAGTTGCCCTCTTTCGATTTCACCTTTTTCTTGAAGGCGCAGGCGACTTCATACCGATGATGTCCGTCCGCAATAAAGAGGGGGCTTTGGCAAATCGCATCCCGAATCTGGTCAATCCAGGAAGGATCTGTCAACCGCCACATCTTGTGCTGTTCCGACCGAGAAGAAATCTTCGCGATACAGGAGGTGCGGCGGGTCCACCGCTTTAGGATCGCTTCAATCCGGGCTTGGCGG
>JADFOU010000166.1 GCA_022562655.1 candidate division TA06 bacterium | reverse complement strand
CTTACTACAATACGATCTTTTTCGACATTTGCGCGATTGTCTTCTCTGTGGAATTGGTTCCCGTTCCAGCAATGACTGGAACTTTTCCATCTGCTGTTTCCACAACAATCTCAATGACCCGACTTTGTTCCTCTTCGGAAAGGGTAGGAGATTCACCGGTGGTCCCACAGGGAACGAGCCCGTTTATCCCGTTCTCTATTTGAAACCGGACATTCTTCTTTAGCCCCTCTTCATCTAATTTCCCGTTTTTGAAAGGGGTAACCAGTGCAACCCAAGATCCCTGAAGCATATCGAAATTCAAGTAGCAGTTTGCACTGGCCCGATTCGGGCCAGTGCTACTGTTTTTTCAATGTTTTTTATGATCCTGAAGAGCGACCTTGACAACATCATCTAACCGATTCACGAAATGAAACTGAAGCCCTTTCTTTAGTTTTTCCGGAACTTCCTTCAGGTCCTTTTCGTTCTTATCGGGTAGAATCACCTCTTTGATCCCTGCCCGCTTAGCCGCCAGGACCTTCTCCTTAACCCCCCCGATAGGAAGAACCTTCCCCGTCAATGTGATCTCACCGGTCATTGCAACTCGGGGCCTCACGGGACGACCCGTCAGGAGAGAGATCAGGGCAACCGCCATTGCAATCCCTGCCGATGGACCATCCTTGGGGATGGCACCTGACGGGACATGGATGTGAATATCGGAATTTTCAAAGAAGTTCTCAGGAACCCCCATCTCCTTTGCATCCGAACGGATACAGGATAGGGCTGCCTGAGCAGATTCCTTCATCACACTCCCTAATTGCCCGGTCAGGATGAGCCCTTGTGTCCCTTTCATCTTGGTGGCCTCTATGAAGAGGATCTCACCCCCTGCTGGAGTCCAAGCAAGACCTGTCGCAATCCCCACCTCCCCTTTTCTTTCCGCCACCTCGGAGTAGAACTTCTCAGGACCCAAGAAGACTACCACTTTTTCTGGAGTGATCTTAACGAATCTCTTCTTCCCATCAGCTACATCCCTTGCGACTTTTCTACAGATGGAGGCAATCTTCCTTTCCAGATTCCTTACCCCAGCCTCTCTCGTGTAATCCCTAACTATTTTGGAGAGAGCCTTTTCTTCAAAAGAGATCCGTTTCACTGTAAGGCCATTTTCCTGGATCTGGCGGGGAACGAGAAAGCGCTTGGCAATATGGATCTTCTCCTCCTCTGTGTAGCCAGAGAGTTCAATGACCTCCATCCGATCTAAAAGAGGAGAAGGGATGGTGTCCACAATATTGGCAGTGGTGATGAACATTACTTTGGAAAGATCGAAGGGAACTTCCAGATAGTGATCAGAGAAGGAGAAATTCTGCTCTGGATCCAGAACCTCCAGGAGGGCAGAAGCGGGATCGCCTCGAAAGTCAACTCCAATTTTATCCACCTCATCCAACATAAAGACAGGATTTTTCGACTCCACCCTTCGAATCCCCTGAATCACCCTTCCTGGAAGAGCTCCAATATAGGTCCTCCGGTGTCCTCGGATTTCCGCTTCATCTCTCACACCTCCCAAGGCAAAACGAGAAAATTTCCTTCCGAGGGCTCGGGCGATTGACCGTCCAAGAGAGGTCTTCCCTACCCCCGGCGGTCCAACAAAGCAGAGGATCGGCCCCTTGGTATCTTTTTTTAACTTTCTCACGGCGAGATATTCAATGATTCTTTCCTTCACATCTTCAAGACCATAATGGTCATCATCGAGAATCCTCTGGGCGGCTTGGATGTCTAAATTGTCCTGTGTCTCCTTCGACCAAGGAAGAGAAACCAACCAGTCCAGATAGGTTCTGGAGACATTATATTCAGCAGCAGCCACGGGAATCTTTACCAGGCGGTCCAGTTCATTCTCTGCAACCTTCTCCACCTCCTTGGGCATCTTCGCAAGGGCAATTTTTTTCGTTAACTCCTTCCGTTCCACCTCCCGCTCATCTTCTTCCCCCAGTTCACTCTGAATCGCCTTCAACTGCTCCCGTAGGAAATATTCTCTCTGTGCCTTGTCCATTTCAGTCTTCACCTGAGAACGGATCTTCTGCCCCAGTTCAAGAACATTCAGTTCCTTATTCAGTAGTGTATTCACCCTCTCCAGCCGTAGCATTGGATCCACCAACTCCAGGACTTCCTGTTTCTCAGCCAAATCGAAATTGACATTGGAGGCGATGAAATCTGCGATCCTTCCTGGATCTTCAATATTGAGTGAAAGGGCGATCAATTCATCCGGAAGATACTGTGTGAGTTCTACCACTTTTTGAAATGCCGTCTTCACATTACGCGTGAGGGCTTCGAGTTCAATGGACTTCTCCCATTTACCCTGTAGGACTTCAACCTTTGCCCGGAGATGAGGCTCGGTGAGGGTAAACTTCTCTATTCGAATCCTGGCCATTCCGTGGATGAGGATTCGAACCGAATCGTCCGGGAATCGCAACATCTTCACAACACTGACAGCAATTCCGACAGGGTAGAGATCAGAAGGGCTCGGAGGTTCTGCCTCTGTGTTTTTCTGTGTAAGAATCCCAAGGAGTCGATCTCGGGTGAGAACCTCATCAATCAGGGCAACCTGATTCCCATCTGTCACTGCCAAGGGAACCACAAGGGAAGGGAATATCACACCTTCCTTGATAGGGAGAATGGGGAGTTCCGAAGGAACTCTGACCTCTTTTTCGCTTTCACCCATTATTTCAGTTGCAGTGGCAGTTGGCAGTAGCAGTTAACCTCAAAAGCAGACTTCTATTTTAATTTTGAACTTTGAATCGCAATTTTGAATTTTTCTATTTCAAATTTGATCTTTCCCGATTATTCGACTTCAATGATCTTCTCTGGAACCTTGGGAAGCTTCACCCTCAATAGCCCCGAGAGGGACTCTGTCTCCGCCTCTTCTGGAACAACTTGAGCAGGGAGGAGAATCCTCCGTTCAAAGGGACCGAAGGAGATCTCCATCTTGTAATAACTCCGCTTGCCATCTTTGGGAGCGGGATCCTCTCGCATACCCCTGATGGTGAGAGAGTTCTGTGTGATGGACAGGTTGATATCTTCTCTGGAAACTCCAGCCACTTCAATCGTTACGACGATAAAATCTTGCGCTTCATAAACATCCACCAGAGGCTTCCAACCCAACTCCGCTTCAAGGACAAGGGGGCGTTTCAAATGGAAAAAGTGCTCAAAGAGGCTCTCCATCTCCTCATGGGCCTTTTGCATCTCTTCAAAAATATCTTTTGGCATCTTGTCTAACTTCGGTTAAATGGTTAAAAGGTAATTTGTTAAATTTAACAATCTAACGATTTAACCATTTAACCATCCTTAGAAAATCGAATTACAAAGGGATCTCCTATCCGCAGGGGTAGAACTTCATCGGCTCTCCCCTCATTGACGGAGATCTCCAAAAGACCAGATCCCCCGATCAGGGCTAAAACCTTTCCCTTTTTCCCTTCTGAATAAGAACGACTGATTCGATCTATCCTCTTCCCACCGATCTCGATCCGAATCCTACCTCGTACCCCTGGCATCCCTGACTTTGAACCATGATCCTTCAATAACTCGCTTTGGACATCCGTGACCAGATTCCCAAAGCGGTCAATATGGAGGATATGCCCAACAACCTCATCCTTCCGGATTTCGGGTTTCGGAATGGATAGGGTGACAAAACGAGACAGAGGTCTTCCAAACTGAGGGACCTCAACTCCCAAAGAGAGATAGGCAGCAATGGGAGCAAAAATATCCCTTCCATGGAAGGTGTCGCTTTGTGGCTGTAGAAAGTATCTCTCCTCTGTGACTTCCCAAACCTTTGTTGAGTTCTCCTCATACACATAACTGAAGAGTCCATTATCCGGTCCAACAAAGAGGTATCTTTCTGTCTCCACAATAATGGGCATCCTCTCACTTCCTACTCCAGGATCAACCACCGTCAGATGTATGGTTCCCTTTGGAAAAAAGGGATAGATCGTCTTGAGGACAAAAGCACCCTCTTGGATCTGATGAGATGAGATGGAATGGGTGACATCTACAATCTGAACCCGGGGGTTGATGGAGAGAATCACCCCTTTCATTGCACTCACGTACCCATCCCTATTCCCAAAATCGGTAAGGAGAGTAATCACTTTACCCAGCCCCTCTTCCGAGGGGATGGGATTAGGCGCTCGAACCGATCTTATACCCCTTTCTGAAGGCTTTTTCAAAGTCATAGACATCCTTAAATTCCTCTTTGCGATCTTCCTCCCTTCTCCCTAAAAGTTTCGTCTCGACCAGATTAAAGACGATCTCTCCAAAATCTTCCGTTTTTCTCACACCCCAAAAGTTAAAGACTGACTTCGTCATAGGGCCATAGGTATCCAAAGCAAGTTCCCGAATTCCTTCCAGAAGCTCCCTCCCTGAAACATGTTTCTTTTTATTGAACCGTTTCTGGGTAAATGTAAGGGCGGCCAGGACAAACCCATAGGCTTCGGTTTTATATCGCGGGTCCTTCTCCAGAATATTTTCGATTAGGACAAGAGTCTCTTCTTTGATATTCACGAAAGAACCACCCTCCTCTCACCAGAGACCACCTCACCGATGGGAATCGGGTTCTCCTCTCTCAATTGATCCAATAGTGTATCCATTTTCCTTGCATCCACAATGAGGACAAGTCCAATTCCCATGTTGAAGGTTCTGAACATCTCCTCAAGGGAAACTTTTCCTTCCTTCTGGAGAAAAGAGAAAATACGAGGAGGTTGCCAGGCATCCCTTCGAATCACAACACCACATCCCTCTGGAAGATCTGGGAAGATTGTCGAGAAATCCACCCCCCGTAATGTGCGCCATTCCCTTGATGAGTTCACCTCATTCGGATTTAAGAAGGGGGAGAATTCCAGGAGCATAGCACCGATGAATCTTAAGCAACTCTTCCCCGAGGGTTCCTTTCAATCCATCAATTTGGTCCTGCACAGAAAGTCCTAAAGTGTCAAAAAGAATCTTGCGAGCGAGGGTGTATCCATTGGTATGGAGGCCAGCGTCTTGATATCGCATTGAAAAACTGGAGTAAATGGTGAAATCATTATATGTAACTATTTAACGACTCACCATTTATCCGTCTTTAGTGAGTATATCAGAATTCACACTACTGTCAAGAGCTTTTATAATTCTGAAGGGGCACCCAAGCGAGTGCCCCTTCTTTTTCTCAAAGCTGAAAATCCATCACCGCAGAAGGACCAACTTCTT
>JADFOU010000165.1:361-5242 GCA_022562655.1 candidate division TA06 bacterium | reverse complement strand
CGTCGCACACCAGATAAAGCTGTCCTGAGCGGCGATCTGATTGACTGTGTGTGAGTTCAAGTAGGAGGTCCACTGAGCTTCTGCCCGGTCTTCAAAAAATCCGTAGAAGAGAATCAAAAGCAGGACCGAGACGCCTATTTTATTCATTCTCTTTTCCGATAGAAGGTGAGAATGTTGATATGAAGGGGTTTTTAAAAAAGACAAGAGATAAATCTTTCATAGAGAAGGGAAAAGAGGAAGAAGAACCTGGAGAAGAAGTGGAGGTTTTCGTTCATGATGAATTCCTCAATAGGCTCCCCTTCCACTAAATACAGCTGGGATGGTCTTCATCAGGATCTTAAAATCGAGACTCAGGGACCAGGTGTCAATGTATTCCAAATCCAGTTCCATCCACTCATTAAAATGGATCTCATTCCTTCCTTTGACCTGCCAGACACAGGTGAGACCGGGTTTCATGGAGAGCCTCCGCTTCTGCCATTTCTCATATCGTTCAACCTCAGAGGGAAGAGGGGGACGGGGACCCACGAAACTCATCTCTCCTTTCAGGATATTAATCAGTTGAGGCAATTCATCCAGACTGAGTTTCCTCAAAAATCGGCCCACTCGAGTTACCCGTGGATCTTTTCGTAATTTGTAGGCGATGGGCAGATCCGAATCTTTTTGTAAAGGTTCGACCTGATCCAGCATTGTTCTGAATTTATAAAGGGTGAACCGGCGGCCGTTCAGACCGCAACGTTCCTGTTTGAAAAAGACGGGTCCCTTAGAAGTGAGACGGATCATAAGGGCAAAGAGGGGAAAGAGGGGGAGGGTGATGAGGAGAAAGATCAAGGAGGCAATTCGATCCAATATCCCCTTTAGAAAGAGGGCCCAGTGAAGTGAGGGTGTGGTGCTGAAAGTGAGAAGAGGCATTCCCTCATAAAGATCCAAACGGGTCTTGGCAATCTTCGTGGGGAAGAGGTCAGAGAGCATATAGGATGCCGGTATACCCATCTCTTCACAGATCCTCACACCTTCCTCAATTTGATCCATATGATTTTTGGAGAGAGCAAAGACCACCCAGTCCACATGCTGATGATGAAGGATCTCCCCCAGGTTCTTCAATTCACCCAGAGGGGGAAGTTCGACGGATCCCCTTCTCTCCTCGTTTAGGGCCACATGTCCTTTCACCCGAAATCCCCATTCCTGGTGGTCTCGAATGAACTTGGAGAAGTCTCTGCCTCGCTCTCCAGTTCCAACAATGAGGACCTCCTGGAAATTCGTTCCTCGAGAGATCAGATAGCGTTGGACGCCTAAAATGGAAGCCCGAATGAGGAGGAGGGAAAGAGTATTGAAAAGTCCGAAGAGGAGAAGGGCAAGCCTCGATTGGAGGAGTCCCCTTGTGATGAAGAGAAAAGCAAGGATGACTGCCAGTCCCTCCGCGACAGCCTTTGCGACATTCCATGCGATCTTTTGGAAAGGCTCCCTCTTCAGCGAGAAGTAACACCCTTCGTAGTGAAGTAAAAATGCCCAGAGAGGGAGGATGATGGGAATGATCCATGCAACCCGAGTGAAAGGGATGACCCTATCGGGAGAGAAGTGGGGAAGCCAACTTCTCATATAGTAGGCAAGATAAAAGGTAAGAGGGATGCTGAGAAGATCCAGTAGAAGATTGATTCCGTGTAGAGTTCTTGCCTTCTCCAGAATCATCTTTCCGTCTCCTGAAATCCGGTGAGGGGAGCCAGGAGAGAAAGCCTTAGGAGGAGTCCAAGACTGAGAAGTCCTTTCATGAGCAATGAGAATTGATAATGTTTGAGAAAGAAGCGATACATCCCTATATTGTGTTCTTTCATCGATAACCTCCGCCGGTACCTCATACTCACTCCATACTCATGGATAGCCTGGGCTTCTGGAACAAAATAGGTCTTCCAGCCTTTCTGTCGAAGCCGATAACAGAGGTCTGCATCTTCAACGAATAGGAAGAAAATCTCATCGAATCCCCCTACATTTTGAAATGCTTCATGTCGGAGGATCATACAAGCCCCCATGACCCAATCGACTTCAACAGGTTTTTGACCATCCAGGTCCATGAGGAGATAAGATTGAGAGAGGGGGTTTCTGGGAAACCAGCGCGTCAGAAGAGAGTTCCTCCCAAAGAAGACATTGGTGGGTGTGGGAAATCGTCGACAGGAAGGCTGACGGGTTCCATCCGGATTGAGCAAAGCGGGTCCTGCTGCTCCTGCCTCAGAATGATCCTCCATAAATTTCACCAATTGATCCAACCCATTTTTGAGAATCAAGGTATCCGGGTTGAGGAGAAGGATGTACTTTCCTCTGACTTGAGTGATCGCCTGGTTATTTGCCTTGGCAAAACCTACATTCTTTGAGTTCTTGATGAGATGTACTTCAGGATGGGCTTTTTGGAGACCTGTGAGGTCACCATCTTTAGAGGCATTGTCAACTACAACAATTTCATAGGTCCATTGTGGTGACGCATCTTTCAGGGAGGCAAGACATCTCTTCAGATGCTCACCGGAATTGTAATTGACGATGATGATGGAAAGATCCATTCTTTTCTCAATGAGGCTTCAATATTTAGAGACCGAGATTCCTTGATAGGTTCCTAAAAGTAGATTATCAGGAGTGGTCAAAAAATAGTCGGTTGCACAACTCAAAGGAGATTAAAGCGGATATCCGTGACCAGTGATTTTGCTTCCCCTGTTGATGGTCGGAGATCATCTTCTCAATTGCCAGAGGCTCAAAGTATCCTCGATGATGGGTGCGAGAATCCAAGAGAATTTCTTTGACAAAGGTCTTGAGGGGCCCACGAAACCAAGCGGGATAATCCTCGACAGGCTTGAAGGAATCAAGAAATCTTAAAAATTGGAACCTCTCGGCTCCTCGATGGAGGAGAATAGGTAGGTACTTCGATATTCTATTCTCGGTAAAGGGAATTACAATACCACCATAACTCCGATTGACTTTCTTCAGGTGTGGCATGTTTTTGAGGATGATGTGGTAGTGAATGGCGGCTTTCTCACGAAGTTCAATCGGTGTCTGCAATACAAGGTCTACAAAATGATAATCGAAGAAAGGCTGCCGGCTACCCAGAAAACAACTCAGGATATTCATTCCAGGGGAATAAGCATGCCCACACATCTCCTGTAGATAAAAGATGTCCATTTTGTCCCTTAAACTCACTTGAGAATACATGGAAGCCAAAGATTCGTTGAGGGAAATCCAAGAGAACTTCTTTAACTCTGAAGCGAAATCCTTGCAGATGAGTCCATCCAGAGAGAGGTTGAGCACAGAGAAGAGTCTATTCCTAAGCTGATCATCGTCTTTAATGAATGGAGCATAATGCTTAAGCCAAAATCTGTCGATAAATTCACCACCTCCCCCGTCTACAAGAATCGAATAATGCTCTCGCAGACTATCATAGAAAAAAGGTTGAACAGCAGTTTGAATGGATTGATGCCCATCCGAAAGATAGACGATGCTTTGGGCATACTCTGGAAAGCGAAGAAAAAAGGAGTTATTTATAGTAAAAAAATCACCCGAGGCCTTTGTCTCTCGAAGAATCTTCTCGGCAAGTTGAATATCAGAACACTCCTCTATGCCAAAAGTGATAGCAGAAACAGGATACTTCTTATGATCAATGGCTGCCCAGATCGCTCGAGTATCCAGACCACCGGTGAGAGCAACGCAGACTTTCTCTTCGCCTGAGAGATTATTCAGAACAGACTTTTTAAAAGCCGAATCAAGCCTTTCCAGCCAGTCCTTTTTATTCTTCGCTTCAATGACTGGAGTGAAAGAAGGCTTCCAGTAGACCTTCTTTTGCAGACCTCCTCGATGGACATGAAGGATGGACGCCAGGGGGAATCTTTGGATATTCTTAAATAGGGTCTTTTCTCCGAGTACAAAACCAAAGGAGAGCCAATCTGCTACACCCCTTGGGTTCCTTTCGGGTGCGACAGATTTGGATTGGAGGATCGCTTTAATCTCAGAGGCAAAAACGAATTTCCCATCCGAAAAATGATAAAAGAACGGGTAGGTTCCATACCGGTCATTGGCAAGTGTGAGTTTCTGAGATCTTTTATCCCAGATGGCAAAGTTAAATGCACCGTTAAGATCGGGAATGATATCTTCCCCTTCTTCCTCAATAAGGTGGAGGACAATTTCTCCCCATTCATTGCTCTGAAAACAGTGACCCCGCTTTTTGAGAAAATTCTTTTGATCTGAATAATCGAAGATCTCACCCTGATATACTATTGATAGACTACCGTCTTCATTGAATAAGGGCTGTTTCTCTTTGTTGAAAACAGGCAAATCAGATCTTCCCAAGGCTATTCCCTCATTCTCATCCACCGAAAATTCAAGACGAAAGTCTCGTGAATGGTTCATCGCAGAGACCATCGCCTGGATGGTCAGGTGTAAGGGTTCTCCGCCTTCACGAGAAAAATCAACAATTCCTACTATCCCAGGCATTTTTGACCCTATATCCGTCCGAGGAGGCTCTGGATTCGCAAACGCCAGACGAGCCAGAAGGCTTCCCATACGATATGTCTGGACATCTTGGAAGTGCCTGCACGTCTCTCTACAAAGATAATGGCCATTTCTTCTACTCGAAACCCCTTCCGATAGGTCTTGACATTCATTTCGATCTGAAAACCATACCCATCGGAATGGATTCTCTTCAGATTGATCACTTCAAGAACCTCTCGCCTGTAGCATTTGAACCCCCCCGTTAGATCCTGAATGGGGACACCCGTCACAATACGAGCATAGATGTTGGCGAAGTAAGAGAGAAGAAGTCGCGACATAGGCCAGTTGACAACACTCACCCCATTGAGGTATCGAGAGCCTACGACCAGATCGCATCCTTCGATTTTCTCAAGAAATCTT
>JADFOU010000165.1:0-336 GCA_022562655.1 candidate division TA06 bacterium | reverse complement strand
ATGGGAGAAATCGGCATCCATCTCAAAGATGATGTCATAACCATTCTTGAGGGCATATTCGAATCCGGCGATATAGGCACTCCCCAGCCCCATTTTATGATCCCGATAAATAACATGAATCCGAGTTTGGTCACTGGAGAGACGATTTACGACATCCCTTGTTCCATCTGTAGAGCCGTCATCCACGATGAGAACCTCAAGTTTGGGGTCCTCCTCCAGGACTGTCTCAATGATCTTCTCGATATTCTCAATTTCATTGTATGTGGGTATAATGATGAGGACCTTCATATTAAGAAAAATTCCAAGCACTGTCCCGAGTCAGTGAGATTGCTTCCT
>JADFOU010000164.1 GCA_022562655.1 candidate division TA06 bacterium | reverse complement strand
TGGGTGCTGTTATGGGGGCACTCCTCACTGGATTTTTCCTCATCCGAACCATAGGGCTTTTTCTAACCAATGGTGTAGCCGCTCTCATAAACCTTCTGATCGCAGGTGTTGCTCTCCTCTTGAGTCGAAAAAGGCGTGTTGCGAAGGAGTCAGCGATCAGGATCCAATTCTCAGCAGTCACTCCGTCTCAAGCGGATTATTCACCATTCACGATTCTGCTCGTGCCTTTTCTTATGGGAATCTCCGGATTTGCCGCCCTTGGCTATGAGGTCGTCTTGACACGATCCCTCGCCTTCTTCATGGGTTCCTCTACCCATGCCCTCTCCATCATGCTCGCCACTTTTCTCGCTGGAATTGCTCTGGGTTCTTTTTTAGCCGCCCGTTTCTCGGACCGACTTCGGGAACCCTTAAGCTTTTTAGGATGGACTACCTGGGGAACTGGTTTCACGGCCCTTCTCTCCGTTACGATTTTGACCCAATTCTTCTTCCACCTCACCCCTTCTGACCCTCTGGGGTGGGTTCTCCCCATCGGAAAGAAGATGATCTATTCTTCCCTGATCATGATTCTGCCCACTTTCCTCTCGGGCATTGCTATTCCCCTGGCGGTTCGAATCGTCCACACCCATTTCGAGGTTGGAAGGTCCGTAGGAGATGTCTTTGGCCTCTACACCCTTGGAGGCGTACTGGGGAGTCTCTTCACGGGCTTTCTCCTGATCCCCGTTCTGGGAATTCAGAAGGGCATCACCCTCCTGATCTTTCTCCATTTCTTCACAGGTCTTCTTCTGGTTGCCTTGTCACCCGGGAAGGGGGGTAAGAAGAGATGGGGAACTCTCCTCTTCCTCTCTCTTCTCACCTTGACTACTTCGCGTCTTCTCCTCTTGAAGGAGCGAACCTTTTCTTTGTTGAATCGTCCTGGGATATTGGGAGAATCCCTCTACTATCGAGAAGGGATCTCCAATATCGTGGAAGTGATAGAAGGAAGAGACGGGACAAAGAACCTCTTTTTAGATGGTCAACTGAATGCCTCCTCCTCTCATGGGGAGTTTCGGCTCCATCAACTACACGCTCTTCTTCCCATCCTGTTGCATGAAGAACCAAGGGAGGTTCTCCTTGTCGCTTTAGGGTCCGGAATGACCGCCGGCGCTACCCGCCTGGGAATCAAGATTGAAAATGTAGACTGTGTGGAGATCTCTGGGGATATAGTGGAAGCTGCTTCGACATTTGAACCCTTCAACCGCAAGATTCTAAAGTGGCCCAAATTCCATCTCTTCATGGAAGATAGAATGAATTACCTACTCACGACCCAGAAGACCTATGATGTGATTGTCACGGGAATCGTCCATCCCAAATGGAATGCAGGGAATGCAGCACTCTACGGGGAAGAATATTATACCCTCTGTAAAAAACGATTAAAGGAGAAGGGTCTTTTTTGCCAGTGGGTGCCTCTCGATGCCCTGGTGGAGGAAGATTACCAGATGATCCTCAAGACTTTCTTCAAAGTCTTCCCCTATTCCACCCTCTGGTTTGCTCAGCCCTACGGAGAGAGGGGAAGCGCCAACACCTTCTTAATCGGCTCTCGAAACCCTCACCCGATCCATGTACGTCGGCTCAATGCAAGGATTCATGCGTTAAAATCTGATTTAAAAACCATCGGAATCCATTCCTTTCTGGATGTCCTGGATTGCTATATTGCAGGCGGAAACCGTATCCGGACGTACGTTCAAGATGCATCGCTCATCACCTCTGACCACCCCTATCTGGAATTCAGTCCCACTGTCAATCACTATGCCAAAATCCTTGCGAGTCTTGCCCGTTACCGAGAAACTGCCTGGCATCGTTTGATGGATGTGGACAAATCCTTCCAAGAAGTAGTCGAAAGGAGGTTCCGGATAACAGGCATCTGCATTGAGGGAGATATTCAGAAATTAGAAGGAAATACAATCGATGCTCTTCTCCTCTATCAAAAAGCCAGGGAGCAATTCTCCTCAATCCGCCTGCCGCATCCCACTTTCTCGCCCCATCGGCCTCAAGCGGACCGGGGGAGACGGATTCGACTTCCCAAAAATGAGACGATTCAGAGGGAGATTCGCTATTTAGAAACGGCGAAAGAGGCTACCCTGGAAGAAGTGAAAAGGAAGTATACCGAATTAGATGAGCATTTGATCCTCGGATATCTTTATCAAAAGGAGAATCGAAGAGAAGAAGCCATTGCCGAATACCAGAAAGTTCAAAAAATCGCCCCCGATCATTTGGGCGCTCGATATAACCTGGCTCTTCTCTACCATCACGAGACCCGATACGAGGAGGCGATTCAGGAATATGAGACAATCCTCCAGATAGACCCTTCTTATGCCGACGCCCTTGCAGGGATAGGAATCACTTACAATGCTTTGGATCAAACAGAACTGGCAATCACTGTCTTTGAAGAAGCCCACCGATTGCAACCTCAAGACCCGCTCATTCTCTACAATCTCGGAGAGATCTACCGAGAAGGGAAGCAATATATGAAGGCAAGAGAGGCATGGGAGAAAGCCCTGAAACTCGATCCCCACAATGCAAAGGTTCACGCCGCTCTCGGTGCCCTCTTTGCGATTCAGGGATCTTTAGAAGTAGCGGAGGTGGAGTTTCTCTTAGCCTTAAAAACGAATCCTCTGGATCATGAGACCCTTGGAAATCTTGGAATCCTCTATGCCCGCCTGGGAGATCGAAGCTCTGCTATTCAGATGCTCGAAAGGGCCCTTCAGTTAGACCCAGAGAATATTCGTCTAAAAACCTATTTAGAACAATTCAAAGGTAGCCTATGACCTTGGTAAGCCGAGAATGGTGATACCCTATTTTCATTGAAGGTCTTTTCTTTGTGAAAGCCTTTTTCTGCATCGCAAAATTTACGATTTCCCTTGACATATCGAAAATCGAGTGATATATAAAAGATAGAATGTAGCATGTAGTAGATAGTAGGGGGGCATGGTCCCTATCCACTGTCTACTAAATTCACTATACTGCAGGTTTGGAGGGCTAGTCCTAACGGTAAGGCGGCGGACTTGAAATCCGCTGGGCATTTGCCCTTGGGGGTTCGAATCCCTCGCCCTCCGCCCTGAATGCAATGAAAAAAAGATTAGACTATAGACTCTCGACTATAGACTATGGACTAAAGTCTAAAGTCCAACGTCTAATGTCTGTCTTTCTATTTGTCATTTTTTTCGCCTTAAGCGGTTCATCAGTCATTGCCTTCTCTGATGAGTTCAAGGTGGGCTACATTGATTCAGAGATCATCTTTCAAAGATACCAGGGGTCATCTGAATTGAAGCGACAACTTGAGGAAGACCTTAAGGAATGGGAGGAGATCCTTATAGAGAAGAAGAAGGAGATTGAGGAGCTCTCGACTGAATTGGAGAGCCAGAGATTGATGCTCTCTGATGAGGCGAGAACGAAAAAGGTACAGATCCTCAGATTAAATGAGAGGAAATATGAGAACTTTGTGACAGAAATATATGGTCCCGAGGGAAAGGCGAGAAAACGGGAGAAGGAATTGACCCAACCCCTATTGGAGAAGATCAATCGGATTCTGGTTCAAATCAGCGAAGAAGAAGGTTATGTTCTCATCTTTGATCTGACGGAGGGAGGGATTGTCTATGGCCGCCCCGGATTGGACTTGACAGAAAGAGTTCTGGAAGAGTTGAATCAGGAGTTGGTTCCGATTGTCGCTGGTAAGCGGAAAGAGATCTACGTCTTTCCGCTGAGAGAGACCAACACTCTGGCGAGAGAAGAAGAGGTAGGAAATCAAGTAACCGTCCTTTTGGAACAGGCTCTGTTGAAGTCCCCTGTATTTATAAAAGCGCGGGGGAATGTAGGAAGTGCCATGGTCGATGTCGGGGTGGTCCAGGTCGAAGAAATCACTCGGGATCAAGCCTTCCAGGTGGGTAGAACGGCCAATGTCGCTATGTTGGTGATGGGGACTGTCTTGAAAAGGGGGGCCTCGGCAGAGGTCACCGTTGAATTACTGGACGTCTCCCAGGGAATTGTCGTGGCGACTGAACAAGAAATAAGTACAGGGGATCAGGAAAAGGAGATTGCCGATATGGTAAACCGCCTGGCGGGGAAACTAGTGAGAAGAGTCCAATAGCTTAGACCTTTGACTTTAGACTCTGGATTTTTGACTTTGGTCTATTGTCTATAGTCCATTGTCTTTGGTCTGAAGTAAAGATGAAACTCAAGGAGATCACCTCTCTTTTGAAGGGTCACCTCACGGGGGAGAGCGAGAAGGAGATCCAAGGAGTAGGTTCCTTAGAGGAGGCTCAAAGAGGGGAGATCACCTTTATGGAAAAAGCCCATCACCTCTCCCTTCTTCAAAAGACTCATGCCTCCGCTGTTATCCTTCCAGAAGATCTGAAAGAAACCTTCCAGAACGAAATAGACAAAAACCAAACTCCCCAAAGAGGTCCCTCTCTTCTCTGGGTCAAGAACCCTCGCCTTGCCTTTCTCCAGGTCATGAAGCTCTTCTGGAAAGAAGAAAATTTTGGGGATGGGATCCATCCTACAGTCCTCATAGCGGAAGGAACCAAGATTGATCCGACGGTCGCCATTTCCCCTTATGGAGTGGTGGGGGGAGGTGTAGAGATCGGGGCAAGAAGTCGAATCGGTCCTTTTGTCTATATCGGCCCCAATTCCCGGATCGGCTACGATTGCCTCATCTATCCCCATGTCACGCTCATGGAAGGGGTGGAGATTGGGGATCGGTGCATCCTCCACCCTGGTGTAGTTCTTGGTTCCGATGGATTTGGATTTGTCCAAGATGGATCGGCCCATCGGAAGGTCCCCCAGATGGGGAAGGTCATCCTTGAAGAGGATGTAGAAGTGGGAGCCAATGTGACCATTGATCGGGCAACTCTGGGAGTGACTCGGATTGGCAAAGGGACAAAAATTGATAATCTCGTTCAGATTGCCCACAACGTAGAGATTGGAGAGGATTCCCTCCTCGCTGCCCAGGTAGGAATCGCAGGTTCTTCAAAGATCGGAAAAAGGGTCGCCTTTGGCGGTCAGTCGGGGCTTGCCGACCATCTCATCATCGGTGACGAGGTTCAAATTGGTGCCCAGGCTGGCGTGACCAAATCCTTCCCCGAGAAGACGGTCATCTCTGGTTATCCTGCCCGCCCTCACGCTCAGGCCATGCGGATCTACGCCGCCATGCAGAGGCTTCCTGATCTGATCAAGAAAATTGAGAAGCTCTTGAAAAGTTGATGTTAAAAGAAAAATCGGG
>JADFOU010000163.1 GCA_022562655.1 candidate division TA06 bacterium | reverse complement strand
TCATCCATATGAACTTTACTGACTTTATTTGTAAAGTTGTCCTCAAAGAACTTGATCCACAGGTATTCTGTGTTGACCGCTTCCAGTTCACCCTCTTTCTGTTCGCCATTCTTCAAAATCAACTGGACTTCGGCACCTTTTTTTCGTTTTTTCAGATAGAACAAATCATCATCTCTCATTCCGATCCCGCTGGTCTGTCTCTTTCCCTGAGCCAGAATCGAGATCGGACTTCCCCAGGCTAAAATTAAAGCCAAAGGGATCAAGATCACTTTTCTTAATTCCTTCCTCATTGTAACCTCCTTTTTGAGTTCTCTTCTTTATTACACTTGCTTAGAAAGGGAAGTGTGCGCTTAAGCCCACAGCAATGGAATTTTCCTCTGAATCAAAGAGTCTTCCGGTAAATTCCAGCTTGACATTTTCACCGATCTCCTGCTGCATGTTGATGATAGAACCGAATTCGTCAAAAGGACCGATGTTGATTCCTGCCCATACAGCGGTAGTAGGTGTTACTCTCACCCCGATTCCTCCTCTTAGCAATCCTCCACCGGAGTAGAACGGTTGTCCATCAAACAAATGGGCAGAAAAATAGACCTCGTCTACCGATCCGATTCTCAATTTAATGCTTGGAAGCAATCCATCATCTCCTGAAGAGTTAATAAATACACCACCAAAGCCAATGCCGATCCACTGTAATTCTGCGCTGACCATTGGATTCAGAACTAATCCGCCGCCATCCATTTTCCCATCTTTCCTATCCTCAGTTACCGTGCCTCCTTGAATTGTGACATGGGCGGGACCGTCTCTGAAGCTCACATGGGCACCAAAATCTGCGAAGTTGACCCGGTAGGATGAGCAACCCGTGTTGTATATATAGGACCCTTTTCCTAATGCCATCCCCACTTCAACCTCCCGTGGTGATTTAGAGGCTGTAAAAGGAACAAAGAGTAGAAGCATAAGGAGGATCTTCACCCCTATTTTATTGACCTTTCCTGCCAAATTTTTCAGAGTCTCATTTCTTAATTTCATCTTCCTCACATTAATCTCCATTCTGTTTCCCTTAATCCTATCTTTAGTAAACTTGAGTTGCTCGTACCACTCGCTCTGAGGTGAATTCAACCATCGCCTCATAATCAGTTGTTTTCCACATCTCTGATGTCACAGTATCCAAGATGAAATAGCCACCCCTCCCATCCTCAAACACCCTGATCTCGAATCCATTCGTTTTTGCGTGATTTTCATACCCCATTGCGGTCTCATCAAAAACAGGATCGAAGATCTCCTTCAATTTCGCTTGTAAGTTTTTTATCTTGACCTCCTTTTTAGTCCTCTACTTCCTCCTATCTCAAGAATCGTGCCACACCCCAATTAAGAGAGAAAATAATTCTTGAGGAGTGTCTTAAGCAACTCGTTCTTTATAACTTATGAACTTTATTTCTCCAGATCGATCTTTCCTTCAAAAATAGAGAACTGCGAATTCTTCTGCGCGATCTCGTGTTCAGGTGCGAATCTCTCTGCGCAGTTCCTCATGGTTTTGTAGCATCCTTTGACTCCGAGGAAAATTTTTTATCTCCTGATCGGCAATAGATTTATCACTAATTACCAATTACCAATCACCAATATCTACGCTGTGTGGCACACATCTTGATTAAGGGACTTGGTGAGTGCAGATCAGTCTAAAGTGAAAGGAGGTGATTTAAAATGTTTGGCAGAATTCACACAGCCCGAATCGGGTGGCACAAGGAGAAGGCGATTCTCTGGCTTCTGGTCTTGACTTTTCTTCTTACCATTTTCTCCCCAATTGCCGGTGGTGTGGAGGGAGCGGAGATCTACTGCCCGGAGTGCGGAACGAAGAACGATTTGACCAACAAGTTCTGCGGCAATTGTGGGACATTATTGTGGGACTACTGCCACACGACCTGTTCAAGAAGAGGAGGCAGAGGAGGAGAGGGACTTCATGGCAAAGGCGACCTATGATTTTGGCGTGGAAGCCTTCAAGACAGGGATGTACCTCGATGCGATGGCTGCCTTCCGCGAGGTAATCCACTCCTATCCCAATTCGGCCTATGCTCCAGGAGCCCGGGTCTGGCTTGACGCCACTAAACGGGCATTAAATCGGAATACTGTCAAGGTCGCCTCTCCGAATAAGGAGAAACCGTCCCCTCTGAGGACGATTGTCGGTGTGGGAGCCACGATCTTACTCTTGGCTTTCCTCTTTTGAGACCCAAAACCTTTAATCACCCGATTCGGGTGACACAAACAAGAGGAGGAAAAAATGAAAAATGGTAAGGTGATTTTGGTTGGACTGCTCACAGTTTCTCTATTCACTGCTTTTTCAACAGCAGTCTTCGCCCAGAAGGCAAAGGAGGTAATCCTCTGTTCCACCTGTGGCTATGAAAATCCTGTCACCAACAAATTCTGTGTCAAAGACGGCACTCGTCTTCAGGTGGCAAAGAAGAAGATGAAGGTTAAAAAAAGAAAGGTTTTGAGGGTTACAGAGAAACCTGCGATGTTTCCAAAGAAGGTCGTCAGGAAGGAGAGAAAAAAGTATGGGCTCAGTGCTCTGACCCAGCCCATCAACCCCTCCCGGCTCTTTGTCGTCCCAAACGGGGATGTCCTCGGCTCTCTGCACATGAGCGTCTCCGGAGGCGGAGCCTTTGGTGTTGAAGGGGAACGGGCCTTTCTTGGATACATTGGTTTCGGGTTAGGGGATGTGTCAGAAGTCGAACTGAGCTCCTCCCAGGTCCTCAGTAATCTGAAAGAGGGCTCAACCATCCTCCCCACCGCTTCTTTCAAGACGAGGCTTTGGAAAGAGACGAAGCGGATCCCGGCTGTCTCTCTGGCACTTCGGGCTTCCCGCTGGCATGAAGAAGAAGTGATGCAGGACACCCTTCGCATTAGATATCGCACAAGGCTTGCTGATGGTTATGTTTCAGCGAGTAAGGGGGTGGGATCTGTTCGGGGACATCTTGGATTGAAGGTGACTGATGTACGGTTGGAAAATCCATTGCAATCTAATAAGGTGGAAACTCAGAAGAACCTCTACACGCCCTTCGTTGGAATCGAAATCGCCTCCAATCCGCGGACCAAGATTATGTTCGAGGTAGCTGGGATTCCGAGTTACACTTTTGATACAGATACGACAGGAAACACAAAAGTTAAGGATGAGATCTCGAATGTGTGGGTTAGCCTATTTGGAGTACGTTTCTTCTTTACCCCTTGGCTATCGACCGATGCTGGGGTGAAGTATCAGAGTAACTTCAAGGGACTCGCAGATGCTGTCCTTAGTTTCGGGTTCAATGCCAACATTCCGTTTCCGAAACTCTTCGAAACACGACCCATCAACGAGTAGGGTGGGGTTGAAACAGAATGGTAGGGGCGCGATTCCGCGCCCCTACAGAGGGGGTGTGATGATGAAAAGGTTATTGGTTTTAAGGATGATTGGGTTTCTGCTGATCTCTTCAATCTCACTGGCTTCCGAAAGAACCACGATTGGCTTGGGACTCCACGCAGGGAAAACCTCTCATGGTCTCAGTGGGCGGGTGTGGACTCCTCAACGCCTGGGATTTCAGGGAACTTATCATTGGGAGAACTCTCAAGGGGAGTCTCTGCCTCGATTGGGTCTCAGGGTTCTCTATGGATTGGGAGAGAACGGAGACGATCGATTCTACATCGGGTTGGGGTGGGAAAGGGAGAGAGCACGATTCTACAGATACGAATACCCTTACGAATTTTCAGAAGAGGTCCTCCGGACGCTCACACGCACTTCAGCGTTTCTCGGGGCTGAGATTGACCTTCAAGTCTTCGAAAACCCTCTCATTCTGAATACCGACTTTGGTTTCTACAAAACGAGTGGAAACGAGGGGCATTTTGGTCTATGGAGTGAAGGTCCTGTGCTGGTCGGTCTCGGTCTCCATTACTATCTCGGAACCTTGAAACGGAGAGGCAATTATGAATCGCCCCTTCGTGGGAAACGACGACTGAAATGGGGGCGACGAGGCTCAACAGTGGGGATGGCTGCCGGTGGCATTTTGGGGGGTGTAGTCGGACTCTTTGGTGGTGCATTCGCTGGGGTCGCAATCGATCCTCCAGGTTATTGGGACGTGAGCGTGGGCGGTCTCATCGGGGCAAGCGTCGGGGAAGTGGTTGGAATACCCCTCGGCGTTCATCTCGCCAACAAAAAGCAGGGGAACTTTCCCCTCGCCCTCCTCGCCTCGTTGGGAATTGCGGGAGCAGGAGTTGGATTGGCGGCTGCTACGGAGGAACCGACATTCTTGATTTTGACGCCCCTCGTTCAGGTTATCGTTTCCATTGGAATAGAGCAGGAAAAAGGCAGTTCCAGTTAGACGGAGAATTTAGATCCAGTAGTAATGAATGAAGTAGTTGAGATTCTAATAAGGAGGTGAGATCATGGAAGCCCGCTCAGGGGTGAATGGCACAACGTTGGAGGAAAAAAAGGAGGCACAAATCATCAGACTGGCTCTCCTTGTCTTCCGAGACGAACTTACACATCTCTTCAATCGAAGGTATCTCAGACTACGTCTTCCTGGAATCCTGGAGAAATCCCAGCGGACCCATGAGCGGGTCTCCCTTCTGATGATTGATGTGGATGACTTCAAAAAGATTAATGACTGCTACTTTCATTGTGAAGGAGATCGGGTTTTGGTGGAGGTCGCCCATCTCTTGAAGAGAGGAAAAAGACCTGCTGACTTTGTCGTACGATACGGGGGAGATGAGTTTATGGTGGTGCTTCCGAATACGACACCATCCCAGGCCCGGATCATCGCTTCGAGGTGGATACAGGATGTGGCTTTGATAACTGTAGGAAATCCTCAAAACAATTCCATTAGTCTAAGCGTCGGTATTGCCACTTTTCCTGCTCATGCAAAGACAGTAAAAGACTTGATCCATGAGGCTGACCGATCTCTATATCATACTAAAAGAAACGGCAAGAATGGGTTTTCCTTATCACAAGAACATCATTCAAATGTGTCTTCAAACAGAGAGTCCGAGAATTCTGAGAATTCCGGATTTCTTTCGAGATACTTCGAGAGGTTGTTCTTTTAGAGAACTGCGCAGTGTATTTCGCACTTGGACTCACATTCGCGCAGAAAAATTCGCAGTTCTTCACGAAACACGAAACACGATGCACGAATCACGAAGAATGAGGTGTGGCACGATTCTTGTTATGAGAGACAGTAGAGAACTCAAAATAGCGTAAAAAACATGGAGAGAACAATGAACAAAGTTATTTTTCTAACGGGTGGGACAGG
>JADFOU010000162.1 GCA_022562655.1 candidate division TA06 bacterium | reverse complement strand
CTCCCGACAGGGGGTCCCGCATCTATATAATAGACGATTTTGGAGAAGACCTCGAGGCTGTCTGTAACCGAGCGTAGTCCCTCAATGATTTCTTCCGCCGTACGGGTTCGCTTGGAAAAGGGACTAAGACCCACCGTAATGATTGCCCAGTTTTCACTTTCACCCGGTGTCAGGAACCCTTGATTTCCGATCCTCGTTGTGTAGGATTCTAACTCCACTTCGGGTAAATCATCCACAAGTTCTTCGATCTCCTTCACCTTGTCTGAAGTGGCTTCTAATGAAGATCCTGGTGGCAGTTCGATCAGGACGAAAAATGTATCTGCGACCTTCGAAGAGAAGAGGACAAATTTCATGTAATTCTTTGTGTACCAGAGGGTACCCAACAGGAGAAAAATGGTAAGTGCAACAAAGAGATATCGAAATCGGAGGATGTTGTATATGACCCTTTTGTAGCGGTCTCTCACGAAATCAAACCACTTTCGTCCGGAGATTCTCCTTCTGTCCCCTTGAGGGTTGCGCAACCCCGTGATCAAATGGGCTGGCAGGGCGAAGGTTGCTTCCCCCAGGGAGACGAAGAGGGCGAGACTCATGACCAGGGGAATGACAAAGACAAATTTCCCGATAATTCCCGACATGAAGAACATGGGCGCAAATGCAAGGAAGGTTGTGAGAATGGTGGTCAATACGGGAGGGAAAACCTCCCGTATTCCTTCCACTGCAGCCACCAGAGGTGGGCTGCCTAACTCGAGTTTGCGTTGCACGTTCTCTGAGATGATGATGGCATCATCCACAATAATGCCGATGACCATGATCATGCCTGCAAGAGCAATGACATTGAGGGAGGAATTGAAGACGGGTAGGAGAAAGAGAACCCCCATCAAAGCCACAGGGATTCCAAGAGCAACCCAGAATGCGGTTCGTAGGCTAAGAAAAACAGCGAGGAGGATGATGACGAAACTGAGACCGATGAGCCCGTTATTGCGAACGACGTTAAGGCGATTTCGAACATAGTAAGAGACATCGCTCGAATAGAGAATTTCAACCCCTTCGGGGAGAAACTCTTTTTCGCGTTCGATCAGTTCCTTGATGGCATCCACGGTGCGGATAATATCGGCATCCTCTTTTTTGTTGATCATAAAGGAGATGGCCTTTTTTCCATTCATACGGGAGAGGATCCTCGGCTCTTCAAAATCGTCCTTGACAGTGGCAAGGTCCTTCACCTTGACGGTGGGTCCTTCAAAGGTGGATCGCACGATTACGTTTTTTACCTCAAGAGGGTCTCGGAATTGAGCCAGAGTGACCAGGCTCCTTTCGCTTTTATAGGATTCAAGGGAACCCGCTGTGGAGCGGATATTCCTGCTCCTTATGGCAGCAATGATATTACGCAGCGGGATCTGATATTTCTGTAGGGCATCCGGCGAGACCTCCACCTTGATCTCTCTGGCAAGGTAGCCAAATGTCACCACGCTCGAGACTCCTGGAAGGACTTCCAATTCCTTTTCAAACCGTTTCGCGATTGTCCGGAGTTCTCTGTAGGGAATCTCCCCTGAAATTCCTACTTCAATGATGGGAAAGATTGCAGACTCGATTTCTGTCACCAGAGGGGCGTCGGTTACTTCTTCGGGAAGCCCCGTGACCCGGCTTACCGCCTCCCGAATTTCTGTTTTAATATCCCCCTGGTCCTTTGCGTCGGGGTCAATGATGACATCGATAAAAGAGAAATTTTCCATGGAGAAGGAGGAATAGTGATCGATTCCGATCACTCCTTGTAACTCTTCTTCGATCTCGTTGGTGACGTTCAGTTCCACATCTTCCGGTGAGGCTCCCGGGTAAACCGTCGTGATGATCATCTCGGAAAAATCGACATTGGGAAAGATGTCCCGCTGGGTTCGAGGAATGGCACTCAATCCCAGGAGCAGGATCATCGAAGTGATGAGGATTGCCAGGAGATGGCGTTCCGCGAAGAATTTAAAAAATGCATCCAATGGCTTAACTCCTTTTCAATAAGTTGCAGTTGGCAGTGTAGGTGACCAACGGCTTCTGTGCAGACATCCCGCCATGGCGGGACCCCTACAACTCCTTCTACGACTGCATCTGCTGCTGGTGTTTCCTGCTACTGTCTTTCCCTGCCACTGCTACTGTTTCAACAGTTCATCCACAAGGGCGTGATACTGGAGGACCAGCTTGTGATAGAGGGCACCATTCTGGGCGTAGTTCGATTTTGCATTCTCCTCGTTATCTCGACTCTGGATGACAAAGGTGAGTTGATTTCGACCCTGGTTGTAGAGCCGCAGCTCTTCTTTTGTCTTTTCTCTTGCCGACTCAATCTGCTCCTGGTTGAGGGCGAGGGCCTTTTCTAATTCTTCGATCTGAATCAGTAGGTTTCTCACACCGGCCTCGAGATTCAATGTTACATGCTCGATTTCTTCCTCCAGTTGTCGCGTTTGTAGGTCCGTCTTGGCGATGTCGGAACGGGCGGTTCGACTTCCCAGGGGGTGTCGAAAATCGAGGGAGACTGTGATGTCCGGTTTGTCGATTTCCAATGAATTACCAAACTCCTCATCTCCACCTTGAAGTCCAACCCTGCCGGTGAGAAAGAGTTGTGGACGCCTTGTCTCGTAGTAACCTTTTCGTAAATGGGAGAGTTGCTCCTTTCGGATGGAAAGAGCCTGGAGAAACCTCGATTGTTCCTTGAGCCTTGAAACAGCTTCATCAGGAGGAGGTAAGGTTTCAAGGCTGTAGAGATCAAACTCTGGATTTTGGTTGTAAAGTTCTTGAGATTGAGCGAGGACTGCCAACTCTGCCTGTTTTGCTTTCCTTTGGGATTCGATCAGCACGATATTCTGTTTGGCAATTTGAACGGCATCCTCGGATCTTAAAACATCTACTCTCTCCACCAGGTTTGCGGCTCTTTTTCTCTTTGATTGCTGGAGTTCTTCTTCCGCCAGATTCAAACGGTCATTGGCGATCCGTCTCTGTTCAGTGAGAAGAACCCAGTCCAAAAATCTCACTCCCAAACCCAAAAGGAACTCTTCTTGATTTTCCTTTGCCTGTAATTCGGAAAAATCTATGGTGTACTGGCTCAGTTCATAATCGAGGCGGTCCAGGTCTCCTCCGAAATTCTGGAGTAAGGGCTGGGAGTAGGTGAGAAAAACCTTGTTCTGATACAATTGGGTTGGTCCTACTGAAATGACAAAGGTGTCGATAATAAAGTTCTGTACCGGTAGCTTCTGATCTGTAAAGTCTGAGGACCAGGATAGGGAGAGCCGTCCCCCGGTGTTCCAAAACATTTTCTCGACGCCCGCTCCAATGCCTACTCCATCGATCCTCTCCGGTGAGAATGATCCCGTGCTGATGGGTTTCTGGTGAAGATAGAAAGGGGAAGATGTGATGACCCAGTCCTGTGAACCCAAGAATCGCTCTTGCCCCCTCCTTTCAATATCCGATGAGAGGGCTTCTTTTGCGAAGAAGGGGTGGCGCTTTTGGACCGATTCCATGAACTCTTCTAAGGTGATCGTCCCGATTGGCTGGTGCTCGGCTTCTGTGGTCGGGCTAGGTTGAGCATTAATTAAATTTGTAAGGAATGGGATGAGAAGCAGCCCATAAAAAATCCGCATGGAACACCTCTTTCGTTAAACGGTTGAAAGATTTCATTTGACCCGAAAGAGATCACTTTGAGATAGATTTTTTAGTGTAAATAATTTTGGTTCTCATGTCAACCGAAAATTGGAAGAACGATTAGGGGTTTTTGAAGAAATTGAGGAGATGAACGGCAGTTTTCTGGTGAGGAAAGAGAGTCTGGGTAAGGGTTTAAGGGTTGCATAATTTAAAGATTCAAAGAGCGGTGATGGTGTAGAGGGGACTCCAGAATGAAACAAGAAACCTAATCCAATTCATCACTTGATTTCCCTTGAAAGAGATCATCCCGTAACGGGATGTTCAGTTGGTAGTCCTCAAAGGTCATCAAGATCCCGAATTTCTTCTTGAAGAAGAGAAATCCGCCTGTTACTTCAGTCCGGATGGTGTGGGGGAGCCAGATCCCTTCTTCCACTTCTTCTGCAGTAAACCTGGTCTTCATTGACTTGATATGTTTCGGGTTTTTGGCGGGTTTTGTTCTGGACTCGATCACCCCAAAGGTCTCCTGATCTACCCAGAAGAACCCATTGATGAGAGCTTCATCTTTCTCCCTGGCTTTTACCTTCAAGAGGTAAGTCATCCTGTCTCCCATCCGTTCCTCCCAAAGAAGTTGATAAAGATAACGCTTCTCCATCTCAGGGTTGAAGGGAGAGGTATAACTGAAAAACCTCTCCCACCTTTTTCGATTTTCCTCCCGCTTAGAATCCTCTACAGATCTCTCTTCCTCTATTTCTTCTTTCGTTAATTCCTTTCCCTTTCGGATGATCTTTAAGATCTCAGTCTTGCGTAGATCTCCCCGGACGAAGACCCTCGATTCATAGAGGTTTTCCTCCTCGATCTCTCCATTTTTGTGCAACTTTCCGGATACAATCCGGCCAATATAGGAATAGTTCTTGAGGAATGATTTCTGGTCTACTTCCTGTTTCCGAATTCCTTGAAGGATTTCCGAGAGAGTAATGGAGCTCTCTTCCAGTGCTTCTTGAGCACCCGAAGTGGTGAGACCTGTGAAAAGGAAGAAGAAGAGTGAGAAGAACTTTGTCACTGTGTTCCTCCTATTAACGAATCCCTCAAGTTATATCCAGCGACGGACTTTAATCTTATACTGACGATACTCGTCTCCAAATACTCTCTCAAGATATTGCTCTTCCCGAAGGACGACACCAAAGTGAAGATAAATCAATAAAATAGAAAGAAATAAAATGGGCCAGAGGGTATTTAAGATGAGAGAGATGCCAAGGTACATTTTGGTTGTACCGACGTACATCGGATTTCGGGTTTTCGCAAAGGGTCCAGTCGTTACCATTGCTTTGACGGGCTTAAACTTGGGATCAACTCCAACCTTCGACATATTCCTCTCAGCCCATTTAGCAAGCATTCCTCCTACAATTGTTATCGGCCACCCGACAATATGACCGATCCACCACTTCGGGAAGACCCTCAAAGGTTCCCATAAAAAATGCAGAAGGATTGCAACCACGAAGGTTGTTAATATGACAATGGGGGGAAAGGCGATGACTTTAGGACGTTCGGCATTCGATTTAGTGTTCACTGCAAATGTTAAGGGATGCACCATTTAAAGGTTTATAAAGGAAAGCGAAAGTGTATTGGAATTCGATCGATGTTGCACCTTACAGAAAAGAATTGTCTCACCACTTGCTTTTCCCCAAGAATCG
>JADFOU010000161.1 GCA_022562655.1 candidate division TA06 bacterium | reverse complement strand
CCTGAATCTTTAAGGTCGCCCGGGTGAATTTACTCTGGTACGCTGTATCAAAGTCAATAAATTCCAGAAGATCAGGATTGTCACTTACAATGATCTTCTCTGAGATCCCCCTCTGATCAAATCTCTCTTCTACATAATCTAAAAGATTCGACTTCTCCCGATGACCCAGCACAAGGTCAACACCAGAAATGGCAGCCAGAGTCTCCGGATCCCTCTGGGCATAACAGCCCGTCACCAACACCAGACCATCCTTCTTCTTTCTGAGAATTGCCTGTCGAATGATCTGTCTGCCGCCTGCATCGGCCCGCTCCGTTACTGTGCACGTATTGATCACATAGAGGTCGGCGGGCTCATTAAAGTCTACAATCTCGTACCCCTTTCCGAAGAATTGGCTTTTCAACCTCTCCGTATCAGTAGTATTCAGTTTACAACCAAGGGTATAAAATGCTGCTGTCCTCATTGTTTCAGTGGGAATCCCAATTTCCCCAATTTTTTGACAACCCGATCGATCATAAAATCGGGTGTGGAGGCACCCGCTGTCACGCCGACCTTCTCCACCCCTTTCAACCACTCAGGATTGATCTCCTCATCTGTCTCGATGTGATAACTCTGTGCTCCAGCCTCCTCACAGACGAGACGGAGTCTCTGAGTATTCCCGCTCTTCTTTCCTCCTATGACCAGCATCACCTCCATCACCTCAGCCAGATTCCTCGCAGCCGATTGAAGTTCATTGGTGGCGCTACAAATGGTGTTGTGAACCTTGAGATCCAGAGTTCTGGCAGCCAGATAGGCGACAATTTCCTGAAGAGTTGCCTCTTTCTGGGTCGTTTGCACAACGAGTCCTACCTTAGTCGGAATCTTCTCCATCTCTTCCAGATCTTCCAGACTTTCTATCACTGTCCCCTTCCCCCCTGCATGACCCATAACGCCAATGACTTCAGGATGATTCCGTTCGCCCAAAATGAAAAGATGATACCCATTCTCAACCAATTTTCTCGCTTTGTTCTGCTCTGCAGTAACAAAGGGGCAAGTCGCATCAATCACTTCAAGTCCCTTGTCTTTTGCCTTCTGAATGACCTCCGGCGGCAGTCCATGAGTTCTCAGAACAACAATTCCTTCATCAGCCTCATCCACTTGGGTCAATGTCTCCACACCCTTTTCTTTCTTCATCGCTGCTATCGCCTGGGGATTATGAATGAGGGGACCCAAAGTGGAGACTTTTCCCTCCGCCTGTTCAGCTATCTTGTCTACAATTTCAAATGCTCGTTTCACACCGTAACAATAGCCTGCGACCTTTGCAATTCTTGTTTCCATAGATTCCTCCTAATTCTATCAAGGAACTTCAAGGGTAAAAGAGGCAATTCTTAACTCTTATGAACTGGGAACTGATTCTAATAAGTTGCTACTTTTCCCGGGATAGGTATTTCCGATTTTGATCCCGTACTCCTTCTCGAATTCATCTACCTGTACCATCTTGATGGTGGACCAAGACATCTTGTCACAGACCCTCACACAGATCTTACAGCCGATGCATTCATCGAATCGGATCTGAACCGGAGGAATGGGGGCATCCTTGTGTTTGTCCGCAGGGACATGTTCAATGCAGTCTACAGGACAAAAGGGGATACAGGCTTCACATCCCGTGCATCCATCTTCTAAGACGACCGCCATCTCCCGGGGCCTTTTCTTCTTTGTTGTGAATTTGTCCGGCATCTGGGGGACATTATTGAGATGGTCAATTATTTTTTCTCGTGAAGGCATTTCTCAATTACCTCCTAATAATTTACTCTATTAATCTACACAAATTCTCCATTTTGTCAAGACTTATTAAAGAGGATCGCCCTTTTCACGTCAGCTATAGCACCCGCTACGTCGATATCCCTTGGGCAGGCTTCAATACAGTTAAATATCGTTCGGCAACGCCAGACACCCTCGCGATCCCCTAAAATCTCCAATCTTACCTTTTTTCCTTCATCCCGGCTGTCCATTAGAAACCGATGGGCCTGAACAATGGCGGCAGGACCCACATATTCTTTATCTGCCCAAAAGGAGGGGCAGGCTGTAGTGCAGGCGCCACAGAGAATACATTTCGTAGAACCATCAAACCGCTCCCGCTCTTCTGGACTCTGTAATCTCTCCTTTTCGGGGGGTGGAGTATCGGTGATGAGATAGGGCTTGATGGAACGGTATTTCTCGAAGAATCCCTTCATGTCCACCACCAGGTCCTTGATCACCCGAAACCCTCTCATGGGTTCCACAGTGATGGATTTTCCCAAATCTTTGATGAGGACTTTACAGGCCAAGCGGTTCACCCCGTTGATCACCATCGCATCTGAACCGCAGATCCCATGGCCACAAGACCTGCGAAGGGTAAGGGTGCCATCCTGATACCATTTAATCAAATGAAGGCCATCTAATACCCGATCCGTAGGTTCCACCTCCACATCATACTCCCCCCAGTAGGACTTCTCATCCTTTTCGGGATTAAACCTCTTGATCTTAAATCGCGTCTCCATCTTGTCAAAAAGAATTCAAATTTGCACCCACCCGATTCGGGTGGAATCGTAGATCTCCGTTTCCTAACTCCCAGTCACACAAGTAGGAGAACTCTGTGAAATCTCGTGGTACTTGAATTGATCCGCCTCCCTGGCCGACCCAGCCCGGGGGTAGGGCGAGGAGAATCGGGCGGGGGGAAGTGCGAAGAGGTTCGGGCTTGGCAGGCGGATTGCTTTTTAATCTTATAATTTTAATCAATACAAACTCATTAAGTTACAAGCGATACTGACCACCTATCATTGCGAGGAAAGAAGCAATCTCAATCCTTATTTGTAAAACCGTTAATTGCGTTTGTATTAATATTTCCTTTCCTTGGGCTGATACTGAGTGATGTTCACAGGTTTATATTTAAATCGAATCCCCTGATCGGTCTTATAGGCAAGGGTATGCTTCAACCATTTCTGATCATCCCGATTCGGAAAATCTTCCCGATAATGAGCACCCCGGCTCTCCTCTCGATTTAGGGCACTGACTACAGTCACTTCGCAGAGATCCAGAAGATAACCTAGTTCCATTGCCTCCAAGAGGTCGGTGTTAAAGCATTTTCCCTTATCCTGAACCTGCACCTTGCCATATCGGTTCTTCAACCCATCCAATTTAATGCGGCACTCCTTCAACCCTGACTCGGTTCGAAAGACCGAGGCTTTCTCCATCATCTCAGCCTGCATTGTCTCACGGATCTTTGCTACGGACTCATTCCCATTCCCATTCAGGACCCTGGAGATTTCCTCCCGGGTTTTTGCATCTGGTTCAGGAGGAAGAGGAAGGAGGTCAGTCTCTTTCGCAAAGCGGGCCATTTTCTTTCCCGCCCGTCGTCCATAGACCACAAGATCCACCAAGGAGTTGGTTCCCAACCGATTCGAACCGTGAACAGAAACGCAGGCACACTCCCCGGCTGCATAAAACCCGGGCATGGGAGTATTCTTTTCATCCACTACCACCTGACCCTCCACATTGGTGGGGATTCCTCCCATGGCATAATGAGCGGTAGGTTGAACGGGTATTAACTCTTTTACCGGGTTAATCCCCAAATAAGTTCGGACAAAATCGGCAATATCGGGTAATTTCGTCTCGATGACCTTCTTTCCAAGGCGGGTGAGGTCAAGATGAAGGAAGTCCTTTCCATCAATCCCTCTCTCCTCCCGAATCTCCCGATACATTGCCCGGCTGATCACATCTCTCGGGGCGAGATCCTTGATGGTGGGGGCATACCGTTCCATAAACCGCTCCCCTTTTCCATTCAAAAGGATCCCCCCTTCTCCCCTTGCCCCCTCGGTAATCAAGATACCCAGTTTATAAATTCCAGTTGGATGAAATTGAAAGAACTCCATATCTTCTATAGGAACCCCGTTCCGAAAAGCAATGGCAACCCCGTCCCCTGTGAAGGCATGGGCATTGGAGGTCACTTTAAACATCCGACCGAATCCCCCAGTCGCAAAGAGTACTGCCTTTCCATGGAAAATGTGAATCTCCCCTGTAGCGATCTCAAGAGCCACCACTCCCCGACAGGTCCCGTCTTTCACGATGAGGTCTGTAACATGAAACTCATCAAAAAATTCTACATTGTTTTTAATGGACTGTTGATAGAGGGTCTGGAGGATCATATGTCCTGTCCGATCGGCCGCATAGCAGGATCTCCGGACAGCCGCTTCCCCAAAGTTTCGGGTGTGGCCTCCGAACCTTCTCTGATCAATCTTTCCTTCCGGGGTTCGGCTGAAGGGGAGACCCATATGTTCTAACTCGTAGACCATTTCAATCGCCTCGCGACAGAGGATCTCAATCGCATCCTGATCCCCCAAGTAGTCACTCCCTTTCACCGTATCGAAGACATGCCATTCATATTTATCTTCCTCCACATTCCCTAAAGCTGCGCCAATTCCTCCCTGAGCGGTGCCCGTATGAGATCGGATGGGGTAAAGTTTGCTTACCACAGCCGTCTTCACTTCTTTGGATGCCTCAAGGGCTGCCATCAATCCTGCCCCTCCCCCTCCTACGATAATGACGTCATACTGATGTATCATTAGAATCGGTTAAATGGTGATTCTCCTACTCAAGTGTATGGCTGGTAGGCAACAGAGATCCCTGGCCTGACGCCAGGACAGGCTTCGATCCGGTTAATGGTTAAATAAATCCATTTAACAATTTAACTTTTCAATTATTTAACCAATGATCATTTCGGTTGAAATGCAAGAATCGTATAAGATCCGACAACGGTAAAGATGAAGCCGAAGGAATAGAGTAACGAGAGAGAAACCCTTCGCCAAAGTCTTGGATGAACATAGTCATCCACTATCGTTCTCATTCCATTCAATCCATGGAGCAGAGCGAGAAGAAGCAAAATGAGATCGTAGATTCTCCAGAAGGGCGTCGCATAGCGAGCTGCGACAAAATCGTAGTCAATGATATCCACATTATTGATGAGATGCATGATCACCAGATGTCCCAGAGCCAGGCCGATTAAGAGAACACCCGAGAACCGCATAAAGAGCCAAGCATAGAGTTCAAACCTCGAATCTCTTGGTTTTTCCCTTCCGCTGTTTCTGACTTCCATATTTATTTTCATATTTTCGCATTTTCAAAAATGCGAAAATTAAAATAGAGGTTTTAACATGAAATAGGCACCCGGAATCATCAAGCCAACGAAGATGACCACCTCACCATAGAAGATTGCTTGATGGTGTCGTGTTGCCCTGGGCAAGAAGTCCACCAGCATGATGCGGATCCCATTCAGGGCATGATAGAGGACTGCCGCTGCCAAAAACACTTCTCCAATCCGAAAAATCGGGAG
>JADFOU010000160.1 GCA_022562655.1 candidate division TA06 bacterium | reverse complement strand
ATCAAAGGCAATGGATGTATCCGCATTATATTGAATGAACCACAGTACACCGACACTCAAAATATTTTTTGTCCAGATGTTAAAATCGTAAGGATTATCTCCAACGACTCGGACGAGGTCATCCACGCTAAAAGACCCAAAGACAATCCCTCTCTGAGACATTTTCAGGCTATAGGTGCCATTGTGGGCATTGGTGGAGCGTGTTGCCGATAAGGAATCCAGAGGTGCTGTAGTGAACCAACCATCAGGTATTAATACCCCGAGGACTTCACTCCAGGTTTCGAAACTCGTATTGGGGAGAAGTTGATCGGAACTGGCTTGCGGGGCAAGGTGAAAAATGACTAGCGAGGCAGTGAATACAAGAGTAAAAATGTTTCTTATTAATAGAGCATGATTCTTTGACTTTGTACTTTTATCCGTCAAGTCCATCAATCTTCCCCGCCATCTCCATATCTTTTTCGGAGACCCCTCCCACGGAGTGGGTGGAAAGGGTGAGGGTGACCTTGTTATACTGGATGAGGAAGTCGGGGTGGTGGCGTTCTGTTTCTGCGAGATCCGCAACCTTCCGGACGAATTCTATGGCATTTGGAAATGTGGAGAGGGTGAAGGTTTTGTGAATGGCGTTCTCTATAAATCTCCAATCCTCTAAAGATCCCAATTGATTCTGAATTTCTTGATTTGAGAGTTTCGTCGGCATGAATTTCTCCTTTTTTCACGCAGAGACGCAAAGGTCGGAAAGTTATATTTTTGAATTTCCTCAATAATATCAAAATTTTATCTCTGCGAACTTTGTGACTTTGTGGTGAGTATATCCTTTATTTTTCATTTTTTTGACCCGGAATACCTATTTCCGTCAATCTTTGGAGATCCAAAACCTTTTTCAAGTCCTCGCTGGAGAGGATTTTCTTCTCCTCGATCACCCGACGGAGGGGCTTCCCTTTTGCAATGGCTTCCTTCACCGCCTCTGCCGCTTTCTGATATCCAATAGTGGAATTCAAAGCGGTAGCCAGGGCAACACTTCTCTCTGCATACTCCCTGCATCTCTCCTCATCTGCTGTGATCCCAGAGACACATCTTTCCGTAAAAGCCTTCACACCATTCTTCAATACCTCGATAGAATGGAGAAGAGAGAAGGCGATTAGGGGCATCATCACGTTCAGTTCCAACTGCCCTGCCTGAGATGCAAGGGTAATGGTAAGATCTTGACCGATCACATAGAAACAGACCATATTGAGCATCTCTGCCATTACTGGATTGACCTTCCCCGGCATGATGGAGGAGCCGGGCTGGACAGGGGGGAGGTGAATCTCTGAAAGTCCTGTCCGTGGACCGGAGTCCATCAGACGGAGATCATTGGCAATCTTGGTGAGGTCTACTGCCAAATTTTTTAATGCACTCGAGACAGCGACAAAAGGTGCCATGGATTGCATTGCCTCAAATCGGTCTTCCGCCTCCTTGAGTTCGAACCCCGTCTCTTTGGAAAGGAATTCCACCATCCTCTGTGGATATTCTGGATGAGCATTCATTCCTGTTCCTGCAGCCGTTCCCCCTATTCCGAGAACTTTCAGCTCTTCCATGGCATTGGCAATTCTTCTCGAGTGGCTCTCCATCATCTTTCCATAAGCTCCGAACTCCTGACCCAGACGGACGGGGACGGCGTCCTGGAGGTGGGTTCTCCCCGATTTGACGATCCCGTCAAACGCTCTGCCCTTTTCAAAAAAGGCTTCTTTCAATCTTTCGAGATTCGGCAGGAATTGAGAGAGGAGATCCAGACCGGCTAAACGGATTGCTGTGGGGATAACATCATTGGTGGACTGAGACATATTGACATCATCATTGGGGTGGATGGAGGAATAGTCACCTTTCTTTCCCCCAAGGATCTCAATTCCACGGTTGGCAATGACTTCATTCGTATTCATATTATGAGAGGTTCCCGCCCCAGCCTGAAAGACATCCACAACAAATTGATTCTGAAGTTTTTCCTTCAGGATCTCCTCGGCAGCCTTCAGAATCGCCTCCCCCTTCTTCTTTTCCAGCATTCCGAGGTTCATATTCACCTTTGCGGCGGCTTTCTTGATGAGGACTGTGGCTCTGATCATGGTGGGGTGGGCTCGAATTCCACTCACCGGAAAGTTTTCCATCGCCCTTTGAGTCTGAACCCCATAATAGGCATCCTCAGGAATCTCTTTCTCCCCCAATGAATCTTTCTCCATTCTCATCTTTTTTCTTGTCATGACAGGCAATCCCGCCATTGGCGGGATGTCCTCCCTCTTAACTATTTGATGTCACCTGCATCTGCCAACTGCAACTGATTTCTAATTGTGACAAGCGAGGACGCTTGTCACAATTATACTTTATTTTTCCTGCTAACTGTGCTCCGTCGCGTGCCGTCGCGCTCCGTCGCCAAAGCTATGGAGCGTCGGTGACCACTGCCACTGCCTTTTATTATTTCATCCACTTGATTGTGCATCCAATGGTAAATGTCTCCGGGTTCGCCACAGTCTTTCCTTCCAGGACTGCTTCCAGAGCCTCCCGAAGGTCCTGAGTAGTGACCTTCTCTGGTTCCTTCCAGTTATCATCAATCCTCCCTGTGTAGCGGAGAGTCCGATTTTCATCGAAAAGGAATATCTGGGGGGTATGGGTGGCTCCATAGGTTGTGGCTACAGACTGATCTTCGTCTCGGAGATAAGGAAAATTGAACCCCTTCTTCTTGGAACGCTCCACCATTTTCTCGAAGCTGTCTTCGGGGTAGTTCTTCGTCTCATTGGAGTTGATTGCGGCAATCGTTGCCCCTTTTCCCTCATAATCCTTATGGATGGCAATAATCCGATCTTCATAAGCTTGGACATACGGGCAGTGGTTGCAAGTGAAAATGACCACCATCGCTTTCTTTCCCTCAAAACTCTTGAGAGAATACCTATTCCCATCCACGCCAGGTAGATCAAAATCGGGTGCCCTTTCACCGATCTTAAGAGCCATTCTGTCTCCTTGAAATTAGAAATTGGTTATTAGATATTTGAAATTTGTAATAGAAATTGGCAAATAGAAATTAAAATGTCTTTAACCCAATTCTAATTTCCGATAATGAATTTCCGCCTTTCCTCTATTCACCTCGGGCCTGAGTCACATAGCTCTGAATTTTCGATTTGTGATCAGCCACGAGGGGACAACCGGGATCAGTGATGATGCAAGAGGCGAGGGTGAGATTACAGCCGCAGTTGCAAATTTCTCGATTCGCCCGATCCAACACTGTCTTTTTCTGTCCCTCTGAAAGAGCAATAAGGATCACACCCGGAATGTCGGAGTAGTAACCCGCCGGTGTAGGCGTAGTGGTTGAGAAGGGATCGAACCCTAAAGGCCCGCCCGTTGGAGAAATGGACTGAACAGGACGATTGAACAGACGATAGCCTCCAAAGCCTATCCCTCCTAAGGCAAGGATTCCCAGGATGATCCACAGAGGTCTTCTTGAAGAGGTAGGTTGCCCTCCTTTCTTGTACCCATGACAATTCTTGTATTTCCTTCCACTTCCACAAGGACAGGGATCGTTCCGGGAGACCTTGTTCACAGTTTTTTTATCCATATTTGTTTCCCAACTCCTTTTGATCTTCGTATTGAGTTGATTGTACAGCATGGAGGTAGAGGTGTCAAGGGATTTCTACTTTTCACCTTGACAAAGCCCTTTGGATGGGATAAGTTGGTGATTAAAGGGAGGATGACCGTTTGGAGAAGTCCCAAATCTATACCGTCACCGAGATCACCAAGGCGATAAAATTCCTCCTCCAGGATCAATTCCCTGGGGTCTGGGTCCAGGGGGAGATCTCGAACTTTACCAGGGCTCAATCGGGCCACTTCTATTTCTCCCTCGTCGACGAGTATACTCAACTCCAATGTGTGATGTTTCAATCCGAGAACGAGAACCTCCTCTTCACCCCCGAGGATGGGATGAAGGTGAAAGGATTCGGTCGGATTGATGTGTATGAAAAGCGAGGAAATTATCAGTTTTATGTCGAGACCCTAACCCCTCTGGGGGTTGGCGAACTCGCCATTGCCTTTGAGCAATTGAAGCGTCGCCTTGCCGCTGAAGGGCTTTTCGACTCTATCCATAAGAAACCTCTTCCGGAGTATCCTGAACGGGTCGGGATCGTCACCTCTCCTACAGGTGCCGTAATCCAAGACCTACTGAATATCTTACGAAGACGTCAGCCTTCTTTAGAGATCACCCTGAAACCCGTCCGAGTGCAAGGAGATGGAGCCTCTTTTGAGATCGCAGATGCCATTGATGCGTTTAACCGCTATGGAAAAGTTGAACTTCTCATTGTGGGGAGAGGGGGTGGGTCTATGGAGGACCTGTGGGCTTTCAACGAGGAGGTCGTTGCAAGAGCCATCTATCGTTCCCGCATTCCCGTTATCTCCGCTGTGGGCCATGAGATTGACTATACCATTGCAGACTTCGTTGCCGATCTTCGAGCCCCGACTCCATCCGCAGCCGCAGAACTTGCCGTCCGGGATCGACAGGAACTTCTCACTGAGATCCGTCATCTCCTCATACGGGCAGGGAAGAGCCTCAACGAAACTGTTGCATCTTCTAGAGAAAAAGTTCAGGGACTTTTGAGAAGTTATGGTTTCCGCCGTCCTCTTGATATCGTCAACCAGCACCGCCAGACGTTAGATGAATATGTAAGGCGTCTCGACCTCTCTTGGGAATTCCGGTTCCAATCTTTCCAAGAGGGAATTTATTCTATTCAAAAGAGACTGGATGGGGTCAATCCTGAGGCTGTCCTTTCTCGGGGGTACTCCATCACTTACAGACTTCCAGAACGGCAAGTCGTCAGAAAATCAGCCGTTCTACATCCGGAGGATAAAATAGAGGTTCAGTTCCAAAGTGGGAGAGCCTTCTGTATTGTTGAGGAAAAGGAACCGTAGCCTCATTGTACCGATTTCCTAATTACGGATTTCAATACTTTTAGTAACGCTATTGTTTAAAAGAGATTTTTCATGTCTCCCAAGAGAGAAAAGTCATTTAAAGAGGCGATAGGAGCTCTGGAGGAGATCGTCACCCGGTTAGAGAAGGGTGAAGTTCCTCTTGAGGATTCTCTGAAACTCTACCAGGAGGGGAAAAACCTCGCAAAGTTTTTGGAAGAGAAACTCTCGGTAGTCGAGGAGAAATTGAAGAAACTGGTCAAGACAGAGGAGGGAACAGTAGAGGCAAAACCGATGACCATTGAGGAATAGAACAGCGCATTTAGCATTTTAAAATTAGCATTTAAAATTTTCATTTTAAAATGAATCTGTTCAATGGGTTCTTACAAGGTCTTTGTCATTCCTCTCCTCTGCGGAATCACCGCTCAGGTTTTAAAGGTGATCTTTACTTACTTTC
>JADFOU010000159.1 GCA_022562655.1 candidate division TA06 bacterium | reverse complement strand
GTGTAACGAGTCGGCTGAATCCGTTGGTTCGCTGATCTATGGCATCAGAATGTTTGGTTGTCCGTTTTCGCCTATCGTGTATGCACATTGCTCAACCACTATATCATTTTCATACACAACCACGTAGTGGAATTTTGGTTTGTCCGCTGGGACATAGGAAAAGGCGACTCTCGGCGGCTCCCACAATGGATTGGAGAACACGACGCGTTCCCCAACACCGACATGTGCTTCTACATCAGCTTTCTTCCTTCCGATTTGTGCGTTTGAAAGGAATGCCGCTCGGAGGTCCTCAAATCGGGCATAAGACTTCTTGGTTGGTGATAGCGCGGCAGTAGTCGAGGGCGCAATCTCCGAATCGCGCTGGCCACATGCGAGGATGAAGATACCAACAACAAGTAGCTCCAAGACTCTAATCCTCATTTCTTTTCTTCTCCCGTCAGCGAACTATGATTATCTGAATCGGTATAACACCACAAAAAACGCTGGCTTAGCAGTATAAGACGCCTCCAAGATGCAACATATCTGTCCCAAGTTTCGTGTTCGTAACGGGTTGCACATATGGCTTCTGTACAACACGCCAGACATTCCCCTCCTAAAGAGTATCGGCAGTATCTCTGGGTCTGACCCCAGGTGTGCTTACCTTTCAGGTGCCCTTTAAATGGGTGACCCCATACATACAACCTCACGAATAAAGTAGCCTGTCCCCTTTTCTCCCAGAATATTTCACTTCCACTTTTCAATTCAAAGAATATCCTTCTTCCAGCAAAGATGTCAAGAAAAAAAATGTCGGGTTTTACAAAATCTGAATCCGAAATGATTTCTCAAAACAGTGGGTTTCCTCTTGTCAATATGCCTTCCCCCGAAAAATTTTTTGAAAATTTGGGCTTGACAAACCCAGAGAGAGATTATATCTTTATAGTAAACATTTGTTCACTATATTTTGGTAGTGGGTGATGGGTAACTGGTAATTGGTGTTCCCATTTAACCCTTTAACCATTCCATGTTTCCCAAAAAGATAGGCAAACCGATCCAAGAACAGATTGAATCCGCCTCGGACGGACTCCCGGAGAGGATCGAGGTGGGGGTGGTCTTCACCCCTAAGGAGGTGAATCCTCGCTGGTTCACCTGGCAGGGAAGGCGATACAAGATCGAAGAGGTGACCTATACCTGGACGGAGAGAGAGGGAAAGACCCGCCTCCACTTTTTTGCCGTCACCGATGGGGCGAACTTCTTCAAGCTCTGCTATAACTCAGAGACGCTGCGGTGGAGTCTCTGGGAGGTCTTCAGTGATCAGTGACTTCGAATCCGTAACGAAAATATGACATCCAATCTCCCATAAACTGAGGAAAATTGGAAATTTAACCAATTTTCTCCTTGAACTAAAAAAGAAAATCGGCTATAGTGAGTGAGGCAAATTCCAGAACCACAAGATTTCACTGATTGTCACAGATTTGTAGGGAGTAGGTAGCATGTTGTAGGTAGGAAGTTCATATACACTATCTACTCTATACTTATCAATCCTGTGATTTCAATATTGAAATTTGAAACTTGTGGTTTAGAGAAAGAAGGTGAGGATGGAGTTTCGATTCAAGAATCTGTTTTCAGGAATTTTTACCAATGATGTAGCGATAGATTTAGGCACCTCCTCCACCCTGGTCTATATCAAGGGGCAGGGGATTGTCTTGAATGAACCTTCTGTGGTGGCCATAGAGAAAAAGACTGGAAAGACCATCGCCGCAGGACGGGAGGCGAAACGGATGCTGGGAAGGACACCGGATGCGATCCGGGCGATTCGGCCCATGAAGGATGGAGTGATTGCCGATTTTGAGGTCGTGGAGGAGATGCTCCGGTACTTCATCAACAAGGCTCAAAGGCGAAGATTCCTGATACGTCCAAGGATTATTGTCTGTGTCCCATCGGGCATAACAGCGGTGGAGATGCGGGCAGTCCGAGATTCTGTAGAGCATGCAGGAGCAAGGGAAGTCTATTTGGTCGCGGAGCCCATTGCCGCTGCTGTGGGGGTTGGACTCCCTATTGATACCCCCACCGGCAATATGGTCATTGACATCGGCGGGGGTACCACCGAGATTGCTGTAATCGCCCTCTCCGGTATTGTATGTAATTCCTCCATCCGTGTGGCAGGAGATGAGATGGACGATGCGATCCTGCAATATATAAAAAAAACCTACAACCTCCTCATCGGGGAACAGACTGCAGAGAACATCAAAATCCAGATCGGATCCGCCTTTCCCTTAGATACAGAGTGTGAGATGGAGGTGAAGGGGATCGATCTTGTCACGGGAATCCCAAAGACCATCAAGGTCGGTTCCGCTGAGATTCGAGAAGCCTTGAAGGAACCGATTGCTATGATTGTGGAAGCCCTTCGTGTGGCTTTGGAGAAGACCCCTCCTGAACTGGCCGCCGATATAGTGGACAAAGGAATCGTCATGACGGGTGGGGGCTCCATGTTGAGGGGAATTGATGAACTCCTCCGGGAGGAGACCAACCTTCCTATCCAGGTTGCGGATAACTCATTGGAGTGTGTTGTTTTTGGAACTGGAAAAGTCCTGGACGAACTCCATATTTATGAGAAGGTCTTAATCAAAACCACGAGAGAATAGTCAAACTGCCTGCAGCGGACATCGATAGAAATTATTCAGTGTAACTCAATGATCGGAAAATCGATTTCTCTGTTGAGTCCAATAAAATAAAGTCGTTATAATTTTAACATTTTAGACTGCTAATTTTTCATTTTGAAATGAAGAGTAGAGATTTGAAGCTCTTCTCCCTCCTCATCTTCCTCTCCTTCGGAATGATGGTCATGGGGGAGAAACCCAAAGTTCTGTTTGGCAAGGCTCTGGGAAGGGTTGTCTTCTTCCCCTTTCAAAAAGGGGTTTCCTTCACCAGAGGACTTCTGGAAATAAAGAAGAAGTCCAGAACTTTGAGTACCCGCCTAGCTTCCCTCTCCCTGGAAAATCAGCTCCTCCAGGAGTTTCGATATGAGAATGAAAACCTCCGGAGGTTGGTGGAATTTAAGGAGAAAGGAGAGTTTGAAATGGCCCCCGCAGAAGTGATCGGACGGAGCCCCGGGCGAATGAATCAATCCCTTCTCATCGACCGGGGGAAGAAGAATGGAATTCGAATCAACATGCCGGTGGTCACTTATGAAGGGATCGTTGGAAAAGTGATTGAGTTGACAGACCACACCGCCTTGGTGCAGACTCTCTTTGATAGGAATTCTCGAGTCTCCTCTTTCGTTCAAAGATCAAGGGCCCTTGGGATTTTAAGATGGAGAAGCGGGACGACGCTTCTTCTCGACAATGTCCCCATTCAGGAAGACGTCCAGATCGGAGATCGGATCATCTCCTCCGGTTTTGGGGGAATTTTTCCGAAAGGACTTCAAGCCGGGACTATTCGAGAAACTCGAGAGGGAAGGCGAGGGCTCTTCCACAAAATCATTGTCGAACCTGCGGTGAGTTCCAAAGTCGAGGAAGTCTTTATCATTACTGGAGAATCGAAGATCGCTCCCGCTCTGGGTCCTTTGGACGAGGGCAAAGGTGTGTCAGAAAAAGAAATTCGAAGGTCGCCGATCCTCCCCCCCACCTCCCTCCATCCTGCACCTCTCCAGAAAGTCGAAATTGAGACCCGCCCTTCGGGCGAAGAGCTGACCCCCCGATCTGAGGGAAGGATTGGACAGGAAAGCACGTCTCCTCTTCCTAAAGTGAAGAAAGATACAGATACCTTAGAAATATATTTCCTCCCTGAGCCGAAAATACGAACAGAACCCCTAAAACCCGAGAGAAATTAAAGACTCGAAATGGTTAAATAGTTAAACGGTTAAACCTGTTCTGACGACAGGTCAGGATTTGACCGAATCCGCCTGCCGAGCCCTTCATACCCTCCCAACCCTCGGCCAGGGAGGTGGATCTCCGTTCCCTGAAATCAGAGATCCTGAACTTGATTCAGGACATGGTTCAGGGCAAACCCCCCAGCTGGAGAATCACTATTTAACCAATTACCGAAGTAAGGGGAAGAGATGTTTGAGGATCGAAGAAAACGCATCTGCATGTTCTGTAAGGATCAAGACAGTACGATCTCTTATCTAAGTCCTAAATTTCTCAGGCGGTATATCTCAGATCGGGGGAAGATTATTCCTCGGCGGTATACCGGTGTCTGTGCCAAACATCAACGGAAGGTGAGCCGGGCGATAAAAATTGCCCGAGAGATGTCTTTACTGCCTTATGTTGGAAGGGCTCCCCGTTGATATAGGCCAAATGGAAACGGGAAATAAGTTCAATTTAACCATTTGCCGATTAACGGTAACCCTATGGAAATAATTCTCTTGAAAGATGTTGAGGGTCTGGGACAGAGGGGAGGAGTTGTCACCGTGGCGGGTGGCTATGGACGAAATTACCTCCTGTTGAAAGGGTTTGCCCTTTTGAACACACCCGGGAACCGCAAGATACTTCGGGAAGAGGAAAAGATTCAAAGAGCCAGAATGGAGAAGGAAAAGAGAGGTGCGGAAAGACTCGCAGGATCCCTTGAAAAAATCTCCCTCACCACGGTTGTACAGGTAGGAGAGGAGGACCGCCTTTTCGGCTCTGTGACAACGGAAGATATCAGTGTCCTTCTCGAAAAAGAGGGGTTCTCTATGGATAAGCGAAAAATTCAACTTCCTGAACCCATCAAAGGACTTGGGGTTTACACCATCTCGATCAAGCTCCACCCAGAAGTGGAAGGGACAGTTAAATTGTGGGTTGTTCGTGAGTAAGGGGGTTTTTTGGACTTTTTTCCTTGACAAACCCTTTATTCATCACTATATTAGATTGACTGCATAAAAAGGAAGTCGAAGGCCCAAAAGAGGTTATCCACGGAAATCAAGGGGAGGAGACATGGTCGAGGTTAAAGTTTCCGGGTTGGGATTCGATAAGACGACAAAAACTCCTGTAGTTCTCTTAAAAGAGTTAGAAGGAGACCGCGTTCTCCCCATCTGGATTGGACCAGCAGAGGCAGATGCCATCGCGAGGGCATTAGAGGGAGTCAAGCCGGAGAGGCCTCTCACCCATGATTTAATGAAATCTGTTATCGCTGGGCTTAAGGCAAAAGTAACCAAAATTGTTATTACAGAACTTAAAGAGAATACCTTTTATGCCAAAATCCATCTGGAAAGTCAAAATACGAATGAGAAAAGTAAGACACTCACCAACATAGATGCGAGACCCAGTGATTCCATTGCTTTGGCTCTTCGGGTGGAGGTTCCTATCTTGGTCGCAGAGGAAATCTTCCTCTCCGGGGGTACCTCTATGGAGATAGACGAAGAGACCAAGGCAGAGGCATTGAAAAAATATCTCGAAAATCTCAAACCGGAAGATTTCGGAAAATATAAAA
>JADFOU010000158.1 GCA_022562655.1 candidate division TA06 bacterium | reverse complement strand
ATCTTCCCTCCCTTGCCAGCGGACAATGGACATTAGACTTTGGACTTTAGACTTTGGTCTAAGGTCTATTGTCTATAGTCAATAGTCTGCTTTTAATCATTTATGGCTTGCCTGCTTGTAGAAAGGTGGCTTCACGACTACCGCCTTCAGCGGTTTTCCCCGGATCAAAATTTCAATCTCAGTCCCTTCCTTGTCAAAAGGTTTCTTCACATATCCCAACCCAAGAGACTTTTCACAAGAAGGAGAATAGTTGCCGCTCGTCACTTCTCCGATATTCTCCCCATTCCTCCGGATCTCATAATGATGTCGAGGGATTCCTTTTTCCAACATTTCGAATCCAACAAGCCTACGTCTCACTCCCTCCTCTTTCTGTTTCAACAGAACCTCTCTGCCAATAAAATCTCCTTTAGAGAGTTTTGTGATCCAGCCGAGTCCTGCCTCCAAGGGGGTCGTTTTCTGGTCAATATCATTTCCATAGAGACAATAGTTCATCTCTAATCGGAGAGTATCCCGGGCTGCCAGGGCTACGGGGTCTATCTCCCACTTCTTTCCTGCTTCTAAAATTCCGTCCCAAACTCTGGGAGCCTCTTCAGGAGTACAGTAGACTTCAAACCCATCTTCACCCGTATAACCCGTACGGGAGATGAGGACGGGAATACCCAAAAGTTTTGCTTCCGCTGACCAGTAGAAGCCTATTTTGGAAAGATCACACTCCACCACCTCCTGCATTACCTCCTCCGCCCTGGGCCCCTGGATCGCCAGTTGACCCACTGCATCACTTTGATTCACAATCTCCACATCTCCCCTCTGATTTTGTAGAAGCCATTGATAATCCTTTTCAATATTAGAGGCATTTACAACCAAAAGAATTCTATCGGGAAAGCGGTAGACAAGTAGGTCGTCCACAATCCCTCCATCGGGATAACAAAGGCAGGAGTATTGAGTCTGAAAGATTTCTAATTGGGAGGCATCATTGGTCGTCACAGAATTGACGAAATCGAGGGTATCCCCACCCCGGATCTCAATTTCTCCCATATGAGAGACATCAAAAACCCCAACAGTATTCCGCACCCTACGACACTCCTCCAGAACCCCTTTTCCATACTGAATGGGCATAGAGAAGCCAGCGAACTCCACCATCTTTCCCCCCCATTCCAAGTGTTTTTCATAAAAGGGTGTCCGCTTCATTCTATACCTAACCACGAGATTTCACAGATTTTCACAAGATTTTTTAATATTTATTTGTCTCTAACCCTGAATAATCAGTGTTAATCTCGTGCAATCCCTGGCCTGACGCCAGGACAGGCTCGTGGTTGCAATCTTGATTTAAAAGAGAAGTCTGTATTCAAATCGAATCGGCACTTCTTCAAAGGAAGAGACGCGAGTGGCAGTCTTGAGAAGAAGATCTATAAGGCGGGGCTTTCTCTTCTTCGGCCAGATCACCTTGGGTTTCCCTTCAATCCCTCCCAACTCTCCAGCAATCCGAATGGCGTCGGAAAAAGTCCCCAACTCATCCACCAATCCCCATTCCGCTGCCTGGCTTCCGGAGAAGATTCTTCCATCCGCGAATTTCAAGACCTCCTCTCTTGGAATTCCCCTCCCCACACTCACCACCTCAACAAACTGGTCGTAGAGGTTGTCAATCAATTCTTGTATCAGCCTCTTTTCCTCATCCGTCATGTCCCGATAAGGGGATCCGATATCCTTATGCTTACCCGATTTAACAACCTCATAACTCATACCAATCTTCTTCAGAAGTTGATGATATTTGGGGAAAGTGGCGATCACCCCAATGGAACCGGTGATGGTGCCAGGATTGGCGATGATTCGATCCGCCCCGCAGGAAATATAATATCCCCCGGATGCGGCGAGGCTCCCCAGGGAGGCAACGACGATCTTCTCCACCCTTTTGACCGCCTCATAGATCTCTTGTGAAGGGGCAATCCCGCCTCCCGGGCTGTTCACACGGAGGACGATAGCCCGAACCGAAGAGTCCTCGTCATATCGTTCAATCTCCTTCACCACCTTCTCTGCATTCGTGATCGTCCCCTTCACCTCAACCACAGCCACATATTGACCCAAACGAAATCCGATCCCATCCTGTCGAAGGGCAAACCGTAATGCCACTCCCCAGAGAATAAGGAAAAGTAGGAAAAAAACTCCCACGATCGTCCCAATCCAGAACCCTTTTCTCCTCATTTCAGTGCCTGTGCCACCCGATTCGGGTCTCCTTTCTCGTAAGCAACTTCCCCTTTTCGAATCACCTTCAGGATCTCAATCTCCCTAATTTTCTCGGAAGAGACAGAAAAAAGATCTTCTGACAAGACAACAAAATCCGCCTGAAATCCTTGAGCAATTTTTCCAATCTCCTTCTCACGAAAACATGCCCACGCTCCCGTAGTTGTAAACATCCCGGTGGCCTCTTCGACCGCTACTCGACTCTCAGGGGTGGGATGGTTGACGGCTGAATGGATTCCCAAAAGGGGATCTAATGGGGTGATGGGAGAGTCAGAACCCCCACAAACTTTGATCCCATGATCCAGGAGTCTCCGAAAGGGGTTCATCCCCTTCGCTCTCTCCTTCCCCAATCGTTCCTCATACATCTTCCCAGATCCTCCCCAGAACTCCTCAAAAGCGGGTTGCATGGAAAGAGTAATCCCTGAATCCGAAATTCTCCCAATCTGATCTTCCGTCAGAATCTCCGCATGCTCAATCCGACATCGATGATTACTCTTTTCGATTTTGAATTGTTTCTCATATGCCTTCAAAATCTGCTCAACCGCCCGGTCTCCAATGGCATGAACGGTGACTTGAAGCCCCCTCTCCACTGAGTTTCGGACAAACGCCTCAAGTTCCTGATCCTCAAAGTAGAGCCGCCCCCGATTTTCGGGTTCATCCACATAGGGTTCAAAAAGGGCGGCAGAATGAGAGCCGATGGACCCATCCAGTGAGACACACCCTCCGATCCTCGGAAGACTTAATTTCTCCACCCGACGGACATCGGTGGTCTGAAAAAAGGGGATGAGATCACAGGAAAGTTCATCTTGCAGTTGGAGAATTACTTCGATGTCGTCCCTTTTCGGATCTTCATTTCCGTCCAGGACATTCAGTGAGGTCAATCCCTTTCGAATTGCAGCTTTACACGCCTTTCTGAAGGCTTGACTCTTCTCCTCTCCACTTAAACACTTTAGGAAGCATCTCCAAGCCCATCCATTCGCCTGCCTTTTCAAAATCCCATTCTCTCTGTCCGCCCCCTCAATCTCCTCCGGAAGTCGGAGAAATTCCAATCCTTTTGTATTCACAACGGATGAATGTCCATCTCTCCGCCTCACATAAATCGGGATCTCTTCGGAAATCCCATCCAGTTCCGCCCGTGTGGGATATCTCTTCTCTTTCAGGATCTCTGGTGCCAGTTGTCCTGCTCGGAGAATGGGTTGTCCACTTGTTAATTTTGCACTGCTCATTGTCAATTTTACATTTTTTACGATCCGTTCAAAGACCTCCTCCAAATTCTCAGCACCCTCTAAATTCACATCCATATAAGAGAGACCCGTATGAAGAAGATGGACATGGCTGTCGATGAAGCCCGGGAGAAGGGTCTTCCCTTCCAAGTCAATGACACCAGAATGCTGAATATCGAATTCTGAATTTCGAATATCGAAATCGGAAAAGGAATCAAAGACCTTGGCGATCTTTCCATCTCTCACCAGGATACCCCCTACCTCAGGATGCACAGCATCCATGGTGAAAATCTTCCCATTGGTAATCAAATATTCCATAGAAAGTCTGGTTAAATGGTAATTGGTGAGTGGTTAAATTTCTTCAATTAAACATTTAACGATTTAACCATTTAACGATTTAACTCATGGTTCTCAAACTCCTGCAATCACCTCTCTCAAGATCTTCCTCGCCAATTTCTCTATCGCCTCTTCAATCGCTTTCTCTTCCGTCTCCGTGTCTAAAAAATAGGTTCCCCACTCCTCTATCCCTTTCTTCCCCAAAAGATCCATCTCTTCTTTGAGATCCCTATAGGTCACCTCCACTCCGATGGTAATCTGATCCTGATTGACCTCTCCTGTCTCCTCATAGGCAAAGGGGATTCTGTAATAACTTCTGATCTTTCCGAAAAGAATGGAGTCCGACTCCCCCTCCGGGACCACCTTCAGATGGTTATCCTGGATAAAGGCCTCCACCACCTTCTGGGTTACATCCGTCTCCAACCCGTATTTTATCGTCCCATTTTCAAAGACAGGGATGGCGATGGTCTTGAGGTGGGAGGGGAGGGTTCCCGTGAAACTATAGGTACAGCCAGCGAGAGACAGCAAGAAGAAGGTCAATAGTCGGCAGTAGACAGCAAATAGGTGATTAGGCTTTTTCATATTTTATTCTTCTGGGTTGGGTTTTTAAAATTTACAGTCTCAGGTCGATCGTCCAAAGTCTGTATCCCTTCCCATCGGAGATTAACATACTCTCCCTCCAAACGTCAAGTCCTTTTCATAAATTTCAAAATGTAAAATTGCAACCACAATCCGCCTGCCGAGCCCGAACCCCCCGCCTGACCCACGGCCTGGGAGACGGAGCAAGATTAGCACAGAGAGATCGGTTTTCCACTTAAAGTGGATCAATTCAAAAATTAAATTTCCAAATTCAAAACCACGAGGTTTCTCCTACTTGCCCCGCCTGTGGCGGGGCGGGTGGGTTTGGTCCGCCTTAGGCGGACAACGGAGATCCCTGGCCTAACGCCAGGACAGGCTTCGATTCACAGATTTCCACCCAAAAAGGGCGTTCCAGTTTTACATCATCCATTTGAATCTCGAATATTTTCCTCTCCAAAGGGTGACAAAAGATGCCCGTTAGTATCAGAGATATTAAAGAATCCTAATATTATTTCCATCAGGCTATAATGAACCAAAAATGTGGGGGATCTATTTCTACCAACTTGCTGCAGGAGACTTCGAAGTGGCTCGAATGATGTTGGTGTTGAGGTAAGATTCAAGGAAGGCAAACGATGAAGCCCTTTTAAGAAACAAATTAGAAGGGCTTTAATTTATAAAAATAAGAATTGTAGAGTTCCGGGGAAACGAAAGAAGAATTCCGAAGTCAAAGAGGAGTTTTCAAGAAAGAGGTTTTTCCCAACACTTTGATCCTTAAATTATTGACTTCCAAAAACTTGTCTCAATTCTTTAAAGTATTCCACGAGATCAAACTTCTTTTCCATATCTTTCATAAACTTCAAATTATTAACCACGAGATTTCACTGATTGTCACAAGATTTTCCTACAATCGTTTTGCCTATAACCCATAAAATATCTGTGCTAATCTCGTGTAATCCCTGGCCTGACGCCCCGAGCCCAATTCTCCCTTTGCCCCACCCACGGGCGGGCCTGCCTACCGGTCAGGCAGGCAGGACAGGCTCGTGGATGCAAATTCTTACCGAATCAACTTCCCGATCCGCATCCACCGGACTTT
>JADFOU010000157.1 GCA_022562655.1 candidate division TA06 bacterium | reverse complement strand
CATTTTCGCAGTCACTTTCATCACAGGCATCCCCGGAGAATAAAGCAGGCAGGTGGGACCCCTTGTCGATGCGGCAGTCGCCGTGGTCCAGATGGGTACTGAGAGCATTCTCCGATATAGTGAGAACTTTACCACCATGGCAGACTTGCTGCTTGTGGGCGGGCACATGTCCCTTGCCGAATACGTGGTGTGAAACAGGAAGCACAGCGAGAAACGCTGCGATGGCGAGTAAACTCAGTATTCTTTTCATATTTTCACCTCCTTTCTTTCAATACAAAAAAGTTTTTTCTTAGCTTGGTGTCAATTCCAGACTATACACTAAGAAATCATTGAATCACTGGGCTTAAGAAAAAACCCTTTTGGGTTTGAGTTAGATTCTCTCAACTATACGATACTTTTAACAATACAGATTACTTAATTTATATGCAAAATCCATGTCAAGTTTTCAGATGTTAGATGTTAGATGTTAGTTGTTAGTTGTTTGCAATGAATGACTTATAAAATTCTATCCTATTTTAAGATGTAGTTACCTGGGGAAAATTGCCCCATTTGAAACGGTGAGTGTGTCATTATGCCTTCTACCATTTGCTATAAGTTATTGGGTTTTATACACTAAAAAATTTGAGAAAATTCGGGGCGATTTGATACAATTTTGAGCAAAATTTCGGCTAATATATTAACCCTTTTCCATTTCTGGAAGCATCTATCCGGATGAACTTTTGCAAGGGAAGAAAAAAGGATGGATTAAGAGGTGAAAAGAGGTAATGGGGCTTTATTCACAAATGAAAACAACCAAGTCTCCGAAAGGTAGATTGGGGAGCGAGAGAAATTTATCCTCCCATTACACCAAAAAAATTCTAAAAAAAGTTCTGTCCAGGTATGAATTCGAAGGAATTGAGTTTTTATTTCTTCGATCTCTTGTCTCCCCTTCGGCGCGGCTCGATGAGTCCTATCGGCTGATCGAGACTCGCATGGCGGACACCGGAGAGTTCCAAGGAAGCTAAAATCTGACGGGCTGATCCTTCAACCACTACTGTTTTACTGATCTTCCCCCCCCGTAGAGTGAGGGAGAGGTCTTCGAGAGCCTGCCGAGTCTCCCCCGTGTCGTGGACGAGTTCACTTTGACGACGCTCGATCAGTGCTTTTCGATAAGCCTCATGTGAGGGGAACTGGGACGATGCGAGTTCCTGACCCCGATATTCTTTTCTCGCGTCTATGCCTTGCGGACCCAGAACCATTACAGCACGAAGAACCTCATCCCCTTTCGCATCCCTCAGCGCATCCCGGAGCAAAGGATCAATTTTTTTGATATGCCTCTCTTCGAGTTTCATCGTGCGGCTTTAATCTGGACAAGACCCTTGCCCTGCCGATCTTCATGCTGGCGGAGATCCTTGCATGTCGAAAGGAGCTCATCTATGAGGTCGGTTACTGAAATGTCTGGATATTTTTCCAAGATGAGCGCTGCTATGCCCGATACGATAGGCGTTGCCATCGAAGTACCATCCCAGGCTTCATAACCGCCTCCCATTACGGATGAATACACATCCACGCCGGGCGCCACGAGATCCGGTACGACATACTGGTGATTATCTGCAATCAGTGTCCCTCCACTACTGAAGCTGGCAACGCGGTTTTTTCGGTTGATTGCCCCGACTGAAACAACCTCGTTGTAGTTCCCCGGACTACGGGTCCTGTTCCTTCCTTCGTTGCCGGTAGCAAAGACGGGGAGCACTCCTACAGTCAATAGATCAGCGACCACCTCTCGCATCTCGGGCAAATATCCACGAATGCCTGCCGACATACACACGATCTTCACCTCGGGTTGCGTGCCTGCCCATTCCAGTGCGAGGATGAAGTCCGAGAGGTTGCCATAACCCCCAGGGATCATCACGCCGCTCAAGACTTTCACTCCTGGAGCAACACCCACTTTATTGCCGCAGATTAGTCCTGCTACATGCGTCCCATGACCCTCCGTGTCCTGAGAGGGAGTCATCGGTTGTGCCTCCCATTGGTTCACATCAAAAGTATATGCCCCAGCTATCTTCCCTTCCAGTTCCGGGTGGGAGGGGTCTACACCCGTGTCTAATTCGGCAATGGTGACGTCCCTACCTGAACCTTTATAACCGTTCTTTCGCGCAGCCTCAATCCCTATAGCTCTCAAATGCCAGAGGTCAGGCGCTTTGATTTTATGCTTGGCTGAAGATATGGATCGTCGCGGACGGATAAGTTCAATTTGCTGGTCGCGCAGTACAAGTGCATCGGGGAAATCCCGCCGCAACCGCTCGGCTTCTTCGTCAGGCATCTCCACGATTGTGGTTCCAGTGATCTTGGTGTAACTTTTCTTCTTCGAGATGTGGATCACTCCTCGACTTTGAGAGTCACTCAGCCAGCGACGGATCCCTTGATCAACCGGATCCTCCATCCGAAGTGAGGAAACTTCCTCAATTTGCGACTGGCGGCTTGCAGAAGTGAATTTCCTCGAAATGAGGACTATAGAGCGTGCCGCTAACGTCTCCCTGGGTCGGACTATGTAAATGCTCATAAAACCTCAATATGAATTTGTTGTGATAATCTACGATAGTCGAAGGATTCGCAATATCGTAACAGGTTCAATTCGATTGCTTCCATTCAAGATAGAGATTCCCCAGAAAATTGTCAAGAGAAAATTTAGTGAAACAATCCTGTTAAGATTCTCCTATCTACTTGGAAGGGTATAGAGGAAGTATAAGGTAATTTCGGAAGAGAATCGTAAACTCCTCAATGAATTTCGCATTTTGCGTTGCGTATATTGTATTCTGCAATTGGATTAGTTTATAAAACGTTACAGGAGTCTTCTCTCTAACAGTCTGATTGAAATAATGTATTACAATTCTACCCTTTCTCTCTATGCAAAAAGTCGAACTTTTTCCGAACAGTCTCTCTTTTTTCTCCTCTGACCTCTTGGCACGGTTCTTGCGCTATAAGATTGGGTGAGAAGGTAAATAGCCGATCAATGAGAGAAGCAGAAAGATCCAATTGTAAATGGCCCGAATAGGAGGAAAAAATGAAAAAGAAGATACTGTATAATGATGGTCTTTTGACCCCCCGGAAGGGAGAATCAATGATTTCTGGGACTCAAAAGTCGAATCCAATTATAGGAGAAAGGGGCATCGCCTTGGTTATCGCCCTTGGGTTCATCACCATCTTTGCCCTCTTAGCCGGTGGATTCGCTTCCATCAGTATCCGAAACACCCAGGTAGGATCAGATTTCCACTATTCATCCGAAGCCCTCTCGTCAGCAGAGGCAGGGGTCCACTTTGCCATCGGTCAAATGAATGCCGGGGAAATTGTTCCACCGGAGCCTGATCTGAACGACCCGGAAGCGGACTCCATCTGGAGGAACTGGGTCGACTCCCTGGATGTGCCCGGCTATAAGAGTAAGGTTCAAGTGGCATATGCTGAGACCCTGATGCTTCCCTACTTCGAGATAGGCGGAAGGATTGACGAGGAGAATAAGTTCTACCGTATCACTTCAACAGGAGAAGGACCTCATAAGACGAGTCGAGCCATCGAAGTGATCACGCGTCCGGTTGGGCTTGGGGGACCCCAATTTCAATTCGCTTTCCACTTTGGATCCGACGCAAACTTCTCCGGAAGTCCCGTTACCTTCAGTGGACATCATGATACTCTTACCGTAAAGTTAGACGGAGGGAGACCTTTTATTGACAGCAACAACAATGGGGTCTTCGATAAAGGCTCCGAGTGGGGGTGGATTCATGGGACTTATCAACTGGAGGATTTGATGCTGAATGACTCTGACCCGGACAGCAACGGTTTCTTTCCCGCTGCTGAGGGTCTTCACTCACAGGGAGACATCCATGCGAACGGAGATATGAATTTCAATGGTCACCCCCATTTCAATGGCAAGGGAACTTCAACCGGTTTCATCTCCCAGCAAAACAATAATCCTTTTCAGAATAACAATAATCGCTACTTCCGCAACGAGCATACCAACTACACGGACACGGTGGAGATTCAGGACATCCCTACGGACTCCGCATACTGGGTGGAGGTTGCCCAAGAGGAATCTACTGTCTATTTCGTCACCCCCGCAAATGTGGATTCCTTTCCGGGCTGGCAATATGTGGGTGGTAAGTTTAAATGGAGTGGTAACAACCCCATTCCAGAGGGAATCTATTATTTCACTGATGATGTGCAGATTTCAGGAAACCCAACGGGAGATGCCACAATCATTACGAATAACACCATAAAAGTAAGTGGTAACCCGACGGATTTCGGGGCGGATGATATGATGGGATACATTGCAGGAGGGGACATCACTATCAATGGAGACCAGTACCTTCAGGGGTTTGTTTATACCCATTCCGACATCAATTTTTCTGGAACCCCCTGCATCTTCGGTGCGGTCTGGGTGAAAGGAGGAGGGTCCATAAGCGGGAACCCCTTCATCATCTTTGACACTGCACTGAAAAACTGGGAAGGGTTGATTCAAACATATAAACCTGCCGTAATCTCCTGGCAGGAGGTTTATGAGTAGAAGGGAAGAGTGACAAGTTTTTCACGCAGAGTAGAAAAAAATCGGATAGTTCTATCCGAACACGAAAAAGCCCTCTCGAGTAAATCGAGAGGGCTTTTTCAAATGGTCTGGAGTCCTATTTTCTACCGTAATAGAATTAGTTTCTTCGTCTTGGTGAAGTCGCCCGTCTTTGAACCCGTATCGACCTGAAGTTTGTAGAAGTAGACACCGGAGTTTACCGTCTTTCCCTGGTCATCTCGACCGTCCCAGAGGACTCGCTTAAACCCTGCCTCTTCGGCCCCCTTTGCGAGGCTTCTAACCAACCTCCCTGCAGTGTCATAGATGGTAAGGGAGACATCGGCCTCTGCTGGCAATTGATAGCGGATCTCCGTTGAGATGCTAAAGGGGTTGGGTCGACTCTGGAGAAGGGCAAAGCGGTGAGGAATGTCGGAGATGGGATCTTCAAAAACGCCTACAGCACAGCGGGCAAAGATCCCCTTGGATAGGGTATCGTTAGCAGGGTTCATGTCAACCCCCAATAGTGTGGTCACCGTGGCCGTGTAGGAGGTATCGCAGGTCGAGGGAGCTATCCAGGAAGCAAAGGAGACCTGGAGAGTCCCAGCGGGTGCCAGAGAACTGACAAGACTGGTGTCTGAAAAACCGTCAATGGTGATGGATACAGAGAAAGTCTCTGCAGAATCGCCGTAGTTGGTCACCGTGACCATCACAGGAACTGTGGAGTCGGCGTAGACCGTGTCTGGGGGACCGTCTATGGAGATCACCCCTACATCACGGAGAGCGGGCGGACAAGAGGCACAGGAGACCGTAGACATAGTATCGTTGGATGGGTTGGTATCTATGGCAAGGAGTGTGCGGAAGGTTACGTCAAAGCAGGTGCCGTTCGAGTCGGGCACGACCCAGTCGGCAAAGGTGAGGGTGGAACAGGCGGCAGGACTCAGGGTG
>JADFOU010000156.1 GCA_022562655.1 candidate division TA06 bacterium | reverse complement strand
CCAAAGAACTTGCGCTTTTTATGCGCTCTGGCAAGATAAGGGCTTAGATCATTTTTCTTGTGGGCCTCTTTGTCATAGATAAACTGGTATATAGCTTCATGGCTGATTGAGAGATTAGGATGGTCCTTAGATAGTCTTCCGGCTTTCTGTTCCGGAGACCAGCCTAGCTTAAGTTTGGCTATGACGTATTCTTTAATCATTGAATCTTTAAGCCGTGGACACTTGCTGGTTTGCTCTTTTCGCATTTTTGCACGCGCATCTGCTTTATGAGGCAGATATACATTGTAAATTGGCACTGAGTTACGCCTGAGTTCTCTGGAAATAGTGCTTTTATCTCGACCTATAGCTTGCGCTATATCTGCAAGAGATAGGCCATGAGCGCGAAGAACTGCTATTTTGTCTCTCTCTTCGCTAGAGAGCTGTTTATATATGTTTTGCATAACGCCTAGGATATCATATTATCCCAAGCGTTGCACTTGCTTATTGAACTGAGGTGGTTCAATTCATACTTTGTAAAAGAGCCTTTGCCTTCTCATACCGTTTCTTTAGATCTGTCTGAAATCTTATACCAATCCCTTTCCGGTCAAAGAACTCAATGGAGAAAGGCGTTCTCCGAACCAATTTCTCCACCCCTTTCTTGGTCATCTTCTGGTCTGGAGTGAATTCCAGTTCCACGCTCCGATTCCGAAAGGTGATGGTCCGAACCATCGCCTTTTGAGCCAGGATTCTGAGGGCTACCGTTTGGAGGAGGGTCTGGCAGGGTTGCGGAAGGGGACCAAAACGGTCCCTCAACTCCTCCTCTAAATCCTGAAGCCCCTTAAGGTCATGGAGATCAAGGAGCCTCTTGTAAAGGGCGACTTTTTGATAAGAATCCTCCACATAGTCTTCGGGAATGCGTGCCTCCTCATCCAGGTGGAAGGTGACCTCCACCTCATCCTGAGAGGGGACTGAACCAGGCTTCAGCTCTCGCACAGCCGCCTCGAGGAGACGGCAGTAGAGGTCAAACCCGACCCTGGCGATTTGGCCATGCTGCTCGGAACCCAAGAGATTCCCTGCGCCCCGGATCTCCAGATCTCTGAGGGCTAATTTAAACCCAGATCCCAATTCGGAATAGGAGCGGATAGCAGCCAATCGCTTCCGGGCATCCTGCGTCACCCGCTTGGGAACGAGGAGATAGCAATAGCCTTTCCGGCTGGATCGCCCCACGCGACCCCGCAGTTGATGGAGTTGAGCCAGTCCAAACCGATCCGCCCGATTGATGAGGATCGTATTCGCGTTGGGAATATCCATACCCGCCTCGATGATAGCGGTGGTGACGAGGAGGGGCGTTTCCCCATTCATGAAGTTGAGGATCACCTTTTCCAATTCCCTTTCTGGCATCTGGCCGTGGGCGATGCTGAGGGGGATGTGGGGCAGAAGTGTCTTGAGGGTTCGAGCAACACCATCCAGGGTCTCGATACGATTGTGGACGAAGAAGACCTGACCCCCTCTCTCCACCTCTCTCTCAATGGCTTGGACAACCCGATTCGGGTCCCAAGGAGAGACTTCGGTCTGAATGGCGAGGCGCCCCTGGGGAGCGGTTGAGAGGGTGACCATATCCCGTAACCCGGAAAGGGACATGTAGAGGGTTCGAGGGATGGGGGTGGCACTCAAAGCGAGACAGTCCACTGTCTTCTTCATCTCCTTCAACCTCTCCTTCTGCTTCACCCCGAACCGGTGCTCTTCATCAATGATCAGGAGGCCCAAGTCGTGGAACTGGAGACCCCTGGAAAGGATCCGGTGGGTTCCAATGAGAATATCGACTTTGCCCTCCGCCAGATCCCTCAATACCTTCTTCTGTTCCCGGGGGTGTTTGAACCGTGAGAGAACCTCTGTCCGAATCGGAAACCTCTGGAGGCGATTCTGAAAGGTTTTGTAGTGCTGTTCGGCCAAGATGGTGGTGGGAACCAAGAGGGCGACCTGCTTGTGATCCATCACCGCTTTAAAGGCTGCCCGGAGGGCGATCTCGGTCTTTCCATACCCCACCTCTCCACAGACCAGCCGATCCATACACTCCTTGGACTCCATATCCTTCTTGATCAACTCCACCGCCTTCACCTGGTCCTCGGTCTCCTCAAAGGGAAAGGAGGCTTCTAATTCCCTCTGCCAGGAGGTATCTGGGGAGAAGGCGAACCCTTCCTCGGATTTACGGATGGCATAGAGTTTCAAAAGTTGATCCGCCATCTCCCGAAGGGAGGACTTCACCCTCTTCTTCAACCGTTCCCAATGACCTGTACCGAGGCGTGTGAGGGGAGGAGAAAGTTCGGAGGAGCCGCTATACCGCTGTACCCGATGCATCTTCTCAATGGGAACAAGGAGTTTATCCCCCCCTGCGTATCGGATGAGGAGACAGTCGGTCTCCCGGGAATTGATCTTCACTTTTTGAATCCCTTCAAACTGACCAATTCCGTAATCAATATGGACGACATAGTCTTTCGGTCGGAGGGCTAAGAGGTCCTCTATGGGGATTCCCTCCTGGGGGACTTTCGGGAGTCTTCTCCGATCTCTCCCGAAAAGATCGTGTCCGGTCGTGAGGGCGATGCCCATCTCCTCCCAGAAAAACCCCTCCCTCAAGGAGCCGATCAGGATCTTCAAACCCGATTCATGGGGGAAGATCTCTTTGAACCGCTCCCGCTCCCATTCATTATCGGCTAAAAAGATCGGCGTGATCCCTCGATCAGCCCATTCTTCAATATCTTTCCGAAATCGGGGAAGGTCGCCAAAATATGAGGACTGAGTTTGCGTCTCAAAATGAAACTGAAATTCTGACTTTGGACTTTGGACATCCCGATTCGGGTGGTCTATTGTCAACTGCCCATTGTCCCTCTCACAGATGAAAAGAGACTCTTCTGGAAAGCAGTCGATGAGTTTCCCATCCCCTTCCTTTTCCAGAAAGGGAAGAATTTGAACCTTCTCTATGGATTGAATGGATCGCTGGGTGATGGGATTGAAGGTTCGGATGGATTCCACTTGATCGCCAAAGAGTTCGATTCGGTAGGGATATTTCACCTGGAAGGGGAATAGATCGAGGATCCCCCCTCGAACACTCATCTCCCCATAGACTTGGACGGAGGAGACCCGCTCAAATCCCATCTCCACCAGTTGGCTCAAGAGTTTGTCTCGAGAAAGGATACCCCCTTTCTGGACTTTCAGAATTTCAGGAGGGGTGAGTTTTTGTTCGATGGCTTTGGAAGGGGTGATGATCAGGATACCCGAATCGGGTTGGCTGAGACTGTGGAGGGCTGTGATCCGAAGTTCCTCAATTTCCGGGGAGGGGATGGAATCTTCACTCGACTCCTCTCTGGGAGGGAGATAGTGAATCTTTGCCGAAGTGTTCACGCTAAAGCGGGACGAGTCAATCTCATTCAAGAGGGAGGCGAGGTCTTGTGAGAGTCCCTCCGCCTCTTCCTCATCATGGGTCACCACAAGGGTGGGGATTTTCAAAGACTCAAAGAGATGGGCAATGAGAAGGGCTTTAGAACCACCTGAAAGACCGGAAACCCGAATCGGCCCTTCCTTCAATTTGTAGAGAAGGATTGTCCACGGATGATTCCGACTTATCCGGTGAATCTGTTGAATCCGCTGATTGAGGAGTTGAGTGAGAAGCATTTTTCAGAATAGAAAATGGGGGTTTAGAAATTAGAAATGGGTAATGGAAATTGGATAGTAGAAATTGAAACACAATCCAAAAATAATTACCATTAACCAATCACTATTCACTAATCACCAAACTGCAGGTCTTTTATAACGGCTTGGATGGAGCCAAAGGCAAGTTCACTTTCAATCTTGACGGGGATCTTCCATTCATCATCGGTGAACCAGATTTTGAGTCCTTTTCGACTCCCAAAAACTTTTGCTTCCTTCACATCCGGCTGGACGAGAATGGTCTGGAACTTCCCGAGAGGGGTCTTCACCTCTTCCCGTTTCAAGACCGCCACCTCCAAAAGGGTGTTCTTCCCATCGGTATGGTTTTCTACAAAGACGGTGTCTCCCACCTGAAGGTCGAGGGTCCTGAGGTAGTAGATGGTGGCAATAATGTCCCTGGCATTGGGTCGAATCTCTACCTTATGTCCGTTGGGGTAAATGGCTTGGAGGCTGTCCAGGTCAAATCGGACTACGGAGTCGTTTTTATACTTCCCTTCACGGATATGTTTTTCATAACGGACGGTAACTAAATTTGTCGTATCGATGTAGGATTCAAATCGATCCTCTATCCGGAAGAACATCGAGAAGAAAGGGTTGGTCTCTTCCTCGGAGACGAGGTGATAGCAGTCCATCCCATCTACTTCTACAATCTCCCGTACTTCCATGGTGGCTTCCCCTGCATGGACAAAACCAAACTCGACGGAGTAGATGATTTTCTCTCCAACACTGAAGGGGAAAATTTCTTGTGCATCCGCAATGACCCATGATCCGCCTAAGGCGGACCAATTGACGAATAAAAGGAGCAGTCTCCAGTTGCAGTAGCAGTTGACTGCCCCTGCCCACTGCCACTGCCACTGAATTTTTCTATTGTTCATTTGAGAATCTTATTTTTTCACAAGCCAACGAGATCCCAATGGTGAAAAACAAGAGCATCGCCACCTCAGAATCGCCGTAGTTGTATTCAAATAAGCCTGAGACAAGAAAAGCGGCAAGCGCCGCAAGGGAACCCAGAAATATAGACGAAAGAAAGCTCTCTTTTGTTCTTTGATAGACCCGAACTTCTCTTCGGATGATATTGAACCACATGAAGAGGAAGGTTGTCAAGCCCAAAAGCCCCATCTGAACGGCAACTTGAACAAAGTTATTGTGAAAATGTCCATAGTGAATATGCTTCAAATCTGGAGGAGCCTTTGGGTAGACATACCGGTCATAAATCGGCAAAAGATCTACGAGACCAACACCCGTGATAGGATAATCCCGAAGGACACGAAGGCTCTCTTTCCACATGAGAAAACGAATATTCCTGTCAGGATTGGATGGATCACCTATGGATTGTGCCCTCTCCGCAACAGGTCTGGGGATGGAGAAGGCCGAAATATAGAGTAAGAAAACGGCCGGAACCAACAGACGGCGTCTCAATCCGAAGGAGGGCTTGGAGAACATCCCTAAGATCACAAGACCCATGAGAAGTCCCAACCATGCCCCCCGGGTATACGTGAGAAGGAGAGCTGCGGAGAGGATCAAGGCCTCAAACAAAAGAATCCATCGCTCTCGACCTTTTGCATGGAAGAGAAGCCAACTCCAAGTCAATGAAAGAACGATGATCAAAATCCCTGCAAAGGTAAGGGTCATGGCCTGGGGCCCTTTCACTCGATCCATTCCCATGATTGCCTGACCGATTCCATAGATTGCGGTGAGGGTGGTGATGGCGATCAAGAGATGGAGGAGTTCCTTGAGTCTTTTCTCCCCCCGGATGTGATTCGCAACAAAATAAATGATGAAAAGAAATCCAAAATCCCGGAGATCGAAAAAACTCTCTCTGGGATTGAGGGAGGT
>JADFOU010000155.1 GCA_022562655.1 candidate division TA06 bacterium | reverse complement strand
ACGGAGTACTAATCTTGTGAATCGAAAATCTCCGTTCCCTGAAACAAGTTCAGGACAAGCATATTCACCCCGCCACAGGCGGGGCAAGTAGGAGAAATCTGTGGCTGCAATTTTGAATTTTGGATTTGGTTGTCATTTGGTTCTTAAGTTATGGGAATTGCCCTCCTCCAGGATTTTCAGGAGGTCCTCTATCTCCTTTTTAACAATCTTTAAAACCTCCTTCGCCCGATGGTCATCAAAGGGAATTGCAACCTGGAAGTGATTCGATCCACGTCCGCCTGGGGTGGATAATTTCTTTTTCGCCCCATCAATGGTAAAACGCTCTTCGTAAAGAAGTTTTTTGATCTCGCGGATAACCCAGATGTCCGTTTCCGTATATGCCCGCCTCCCGCCACGATTCTTTTTTGGCTTCAAAAGGGAAAATTCTAACTCCCAGTATCGAAGGACATGGGGTTTGATACCACAGATAGAGGCTACTTCAGAGATTTTATAATAGGCCTTTTTGGGGAGGTGAGAAATTCTGGGCATCCGTGATCCGATTTGAAGATTTCGAGATTCAAAGATTGGAAGATTTCATATCTTGAATCTTGTTCTCCTTAATCTTCCAATCCATTTCCCTCTTTAGAAATTACTTTAACAACCTTCCTTTAAGGTGTCAAGAAAAAAATAAGTCGGTTAAAGGGTAATGAGTAATTCTCATGCTGGAGAGTTTGGCCCGCCTGAGGCGGATTTGATTCGGTTAAATCTAACCATTTAAAGATTCAGCGCTTTAACCTCATTTTCATCGGTCGCTTAAAACGGTGATTCCCGGGAGGCGCTTACCTGCGAGGAATTCAAGGAAGGCTCCACCCCCTGTGGAGATATGGGACATTTTCTCAGAGAAGCCGAACTTCTCACAGGCTGCCCCTGTATCTCCACCTCCCAAAACCGTCACCGCTCCCTTCTCTGTCTCCAGAGCGAGGGCATAAGCAACCGCCTGAGTTCCAGAGGCAAAAGGTTCCAGTTCAAAAACGCCTAAAGGTCCATTCCAACAGATGGTCTTCGCCCCCCGGAGTGCCTCAGCGAAGATCCGCCGGGTGAGAGGACCGATGTCCAAACTCATCCAGCTCTCTGGAATCGCCTCCACTCCTACTACCTTACGCTCCAAATGGATGATCTCCGGGGTCACCTCCCCGCTATTGACAACCACACAATCTATTGGGAGGAGTAAAGTGACCTCCTCCCTCCCAGCCTTTCTCAAGATCTCTTTTGCGTTTTCAATCATTTCCTCTTCCATAAGAGACTTCCCCACATCGATACCCTGAGATTTCAAGAAAGTGAGAGCCATTCCCCCACCGATGAGAACCTTATCAGCCTTCTGAAGAAGGTTTTCAATGAGGCCCAGCTTATCCGAAATCTTGGCCCCTCCGAAGATAAGAACAAAAGGTCCTTCGGGATTTTCAAGAATCCTCCCTAAATACTCCATTTCCTTTTCCAGAAGAAAACCCGCAACTCTGAGATCAAAAAAATGGGGCACCCCATCCGTGGAGGCATGGGTTCGATGGGCAGTTCCGAAGGCATCGTTCACATAGAGGTCACCCCAGTTTGAGAGTTTGCGAGAAAATTCAGGGTCATTCATCTCTTCCTCAGGATGAAACCGCAAGTTCTCCAGAAGGAGACACTCCCCTTCCCCCATCTTCTGAATGGTCTTTTCCACTCCCTCCCCGATACAATCCTCTTCAAAGAGAACTTCTTTATCGAGGAATTTTCCCAGTCTCATCGCAACAGAGCGCAGACTTAAGAAACGTGAAGGTTTTCCCTTGGGTCTTCCCAAATGGGAGATGAGGATTGCCTTTCCTTTTCCCTCCAAGATATATCGGAGGGTCGGGAGGGATGCCCGGATCCTTCGGTCATCGGTAATCTCCCCCTCTTCATTGAGGGGAACATTAAAATCCACCCGGACCAAAACCCGCCTCCCCTTCACCTCGACATCTCTTAAAGACCTTTTTGGCATCTTCCCCGAATTATTCACTTCTACAGAATCAAAAATGAACAGCCCTCAGTATTGGATTTCGATTCAACGGTCAATTTGTGCGAAAATCATCCCTTCAATACCTTGCTCAAAAATTCCCTCGTCCTCTCCTCTTTTGGGTTCTTCAGAACCTCTTCTATCCTACCTTCTTCCACAATTCTCCCCTGATCCATAAAAAGGATCCGATCTCCCACCTCTCGGGCAAAACCCATCTCGTGGGTCACCACCACCATCGTCATTCCCTCACGGGCAAGATCTCTCATCACTTCCAGAACCTCTCCAATCATCTCCGGATCCAGGGCAGAGGTAGGCTCATCAAAAAGCATAATCTTCGGCTTCATCGCCAAAGACCGGGCAATGGCAACCCTCTGCTGTTGACCTCCCGAAAGATGGGCGGGATGGACATCTTGTTTCTCCGAAAGCCCAACCTTTTTGAGGAGTTCCAGGGCAATCTCTCTCGCTTCATCCGGTTTCCTACCCAAAACCACCTTCTGGGCAAGTGTGAGGTTCTCCATCGCAGTCAAATGGGGAAATAAATTGAACTGCTGAAAGACAATCCCTATCGTCTGTCGAATTCTCCGGAGGTCGGACTTCGAGTGATCCAGCCTCATCCCATCCACGATCACCACTCCCGAGTCCACCTTTTCAAGACCGTTAAGGCATCGCATAAAAGTAGACTTTCCTGACCCGCTCGGTCCGAGGACGATAACCACTTCCCCTGCTTCAATCGTGCACGAGACTCCATCCAGGGCTCGAAGATCTCCAAACCGCTTCACCACATCCTTCACCTGAATGATCATCTATCATACTCCCCTGAAGAGAACGATGAATGGTAAATTCTGAATTCATCATTCAATATTCAAAATTCACTATTCTATTTTCTCACCCCATCCCCCACCCATGAACTCGAAATCGCCTCTCCATCCATGAAGCAAGCCTGGAGAGGACAAAGGTCATCCCCAAGTAGATCAAACCCACAACAAACCAAGTTTCAAAAGTCACAAAATATTGAGAATAATATTCTCTTCCCGCCCGGGTCAGCTCTCTCAACCCTATCATCGAGACGAGTGAACTGTCTTTTAAAGTGGCAATGAATTCATTGGAGACGGAAGGAAGGACTATGGGGAAGGCTTGCGGGAGAATGACATGCCGCATCGTTTGGACGGGGGTCATCCCCAGGGAGAAGGCCGCTTCAAATTGACCTTTATGGATTGCCTGGATCCCCGACCGAACGATCTCTCCCAGGTAGGCGCTGTAACAGATACTGACAGCAGCAACCCCTGCAACAAATTGATTCAAGTTCAGGATTTTACCCAATCCAAAATAGATGAAAAAGATCTGGACCAGAAGGGGAATTCCCCGAATTACATCTACATAAATACGGGACGGAATCGAAAAGATTTTATTTGGGGAGACCCTCGATAAACCCACGAACAAGCCCAGTGCCAGAGCAAAGGCAAAAGCCATAAGAGTGATCTTTATGGTCATCGGAATCGCTGGGACAAGAAAGACCAGAATCTCACCCAGCGTCTTCAATTCTTTGATGAACCACTCTCCCATTCGCCTTCTTCTCCCTTATCTCGCAATATTTCTTCCTCTTCTTTCCCTTTCTCAACTCCTCCTCAAATTATAACCATTTGAGGAATCTTTCTATTTGTTCTGTGGGAGTGAAGGATCTAACAAGATTACTTTCTTTAATTTTCTATAATCTTGTAACGCGATGACCAATCAATGAGCCATTCTCGTCTCATAGGTATCCTTGCACCCTTTTTTGCACCTCCCTCTACCTGACTCCCATAGTCTTTTAGTACCACCATCCCATATTCATGAAAAAGGGACCACGGCGATGAAGTCCACCAGAGTTGCCTGGTGAAGTTATCAACTTCTTCAAATTCCATAATTTGTTTTTGCTCCACTCGTCTCTTCGGCCTCCATGACTCAATCAACACAAAATAGCAGTTCTCTTTCATGGAAATTTCTATCTTGCTCTCGCTTAACTCCTTGCTGAATTCCTCAATCTTTTGCATAGATACATTTTGGCTTAGATACCTTCTTCCCAAAGATAGACTAGTAGTTGACCTGCCCGGCTTAGATAAAGTTCCAGCCCTTTTTCCTCGCTCTTCAAGAGGAAAAGCGGGGAGACTAAAACCACTGGAAAAAACGGGACGATCATAATCCTCTTTGTTTTTGGAATATTGAAAGTCAGAAGTGCTTGGAGGCTTAGATTTTTGAAGGGAAAATTCACGAGTACGATACTCATATTTATCTCGTCTAACAGGTCTCAAATTATCTTTATGAAAGTAGTAAATGTATCTTGAACCTCCACTCACTAACGGTGATGGTAATCTTTTTCTTTCAACTGCGTAACATAATTGTCCATTGACTTCTTCCTGCCCAAGCACTTCAAATCGGTAAGTTCCGGTATCATGCCATTGTGGAATTGAATCATATGGAAAATTTGCAACATTCGTGCTCTGCTTTACAACCCACCAATCTCCTACTTCCCATTCTGGCATCCATCCATCTGACTTGTCTTCTCCAGATGACGGAATAGCGATCAACTGGAAGATTAGAAGAATAACGAATAGTGAGATGACTTTGTAATTCATTTTTCACCCTCTACCCTATTTTCCTCCTCCAAACCACTTCTCCTCCAACTTCTCGTACTTCCCCTTCTTTTTGTGACTCTCCAGAGCCTTGTTGATCGCCACTAAGAGTTTACTATCTTCCTTTCGTACAGCAATCCCATAACTCTCATTTGTCAAAAGGGGACCCACGATTTTCATTCCCTTCTTCATCGAGATGATCTTCCGGCTCACCGGAACATCGTTGATCACCGCATCCACATTTCCATTTTTCAAATCCGTAAAAGCCATGAGGATATCATCGAAACTCACCACCTCGGCCCCCTCAATCTTCTTTGCCTCCATCTCCCCCGTTGTCGCTAACTGCACCCCGATCTTCTTCCCTATCAAATCCTCCACCCCTTTGATTCTCTCCTCTTCTTCTCGAACAGCAATAGACTGACCGGAGAGATAATAGGGTTGTGTGAAATTCACCCTCTCTCCCCGTTTCGGTGTAATCGTCATGGCTGAGATGATGGCATCGTATTTCTCATTCTCAAGACCCGGGATGATCCCGTCAAAGGGGACCACCACAAATTCCGCCTTCACCCCCATCTCCTCGCAGAGCCCATTCATCAGATCAATATCAAAACCCACCAGATTCCCCCCTGCATCCTTCGTCTCAAAAAGAGGGTAGGTCGCATCCGTCCCCACCCGGAGGGTCTTCGTCTCCAGAATCCGGGTAAAAGTGTCTTTCATCTCAACCTCCCCCTTGGCACAACCTGAGAAGGCCAGAAAGACAAGAACCAATGCGAGAAAATACTTTAAACTACACATCATATGTACTTATTATAAATTGAGTTAGGCTTATATCCCTCTGGCGTCAGGTGAGTGAACCCCAGGTCAATGTTCAGAGCTGCTTTGGTAACATGAACCACCTGTCCTAAATGATAAGCGAAATGCTCCACCACATGATAAATGGCATCCATA
>JADFOU010000154.1 GCA_022562655.1 candidate division TA06 bacterium | reverse complement strand
GGAGGGTATATTCGGGATATGGCAGAGCGGTGGCTTCCTCAAAGAGATCGACTCTTGAAAATATCGGAAAAGGAGAGGGTCAAGGAGATGAGGGAGTGGGGGGTGAGAGAGATTGTGGAGGGACAGCAGAAGAGTCTGGAGCGGTATGGAGTGCTCTTTGATCAGTGGTCTTATGAGAGCCATTTCCGGAAGGCGGGTAAGGCGATGGAAGTAGTGGAGGGGTTGAAAAAGCGTGGAGAGACCTATGAGAAGGATGGTGCCCTCTGGTTCCGAGCCACCCACTTTGGGGATGATCGGGACCGGGTTCTCCTCAAATCAGATGGAGGGATTACTTACCTTGTTCCAGATTTGGCCTATCACGTGGAGAAATATGAGCGAGGGTTCTCTCGGCTCATCAACCTTTTCGGTCCTGACCACCTTGCCCATATCCCGAGCCTGAAGGCGGGATTAAAAGCCCTCGGGTATCCTGCCGATCTCATTCAGTTTCTCGTCATCCAGTGGGTCACTCTTTTACGAGAAGGTAAGAAAATTGGGATGTCGAAACGGGCGGGAAAGTTCATCACCCTGGAGGAACTCTTAGATGAGATCGGGGTAGATGCAGCTCGTTTCCTCCTCCTGATGCGAAGGCCCACGAGCCACCTGGACTTTGACATCGAAGAGGCGAAGAAACAGTCGGAGGAGAATCCGGTCTACTATGTTCAGTATGGACATGCCCGAATCTCCTCCATTCTCAAATTTGCGGGAGAGCAAGGAGTAGGGGAGGGGTTGACACCCTTCCCAGCACAGGTGGATTTAGAGTTGTTGAAAGAAGAGGAAGAGAAAACCCTCTTGAGAAAGTTGCGAACCTTTCCCGAACTCCTTCTTGACTGTGAAAGGGAACTTTCTCCTCATCCGATTCCCTTCTATTTATACGATCTTGCCACTCTCTTCCATCATTTCTATCAGAAACGCAGGGTGGTCACCGAATCCGCCTCAGAGAGGCCCCTGACGCAGGCACGTCTTCAACTTGTAAAGGGAGTCCAAACTGTGATTCGCAATGGTCTTTCCCTCATCGGCGTCTCGGCACCTGAAAAAATGTAGTCAGCGCCTGCCTGCCGACAGGCAGGGATTAAGCGGATTCAAATCATACTACCTGCTAACTGCTAGTGCTACTGCGCTCCGTCGCGTGCCGTCGCCAAAGTGGCTTTGGCACGTCGGCGACCGAAGCTTTGGCCCGGCCTTCGCAGCCGCTTCGGCGGAGTTGGCAGCGTAGGGGACCAACTGTCTTTACAACTGCCACTGCAACTGCTACTGCTACTAATCTTTTATCAGCATCATCCGTGTTCTATTGTCCTTTATAGTGAAAATGTCCGCCTGAGGCGGACTAATTTTTCAATTTAAATTGATTCTTTAACAATCTCCCTATCTCCCTTTCCGCTTTCGATGAAAGTCCCCCTTTCAACTTTGTCAACTTCAGGGTGCGTCTCCCTAACTCAATAAAGAGGGGTAGGGACACGCTCCCGCCATGGCGGGATGCCCCTACTTTTTTTAGGGCGTTCAACTGACGACTCAAGATCTCTACCTCACCCCTCTCAATAGGTCCGGTAAGGGCTCCAGGGATTCCGAGGATTTCAATGTTTTCAAGAGTTCCTTGGATCAAGGGAAGAAGCATTTTGAATCCTTTCTTCTGAGGAATTCCGATCTCTTCATAGGCCCTGAGGGCGAGGTCGATGAGGGTGACGAGGTAATTGGAGGCAATGGATGCACTGGTGTGGTAGAGAACCCGACTCTCTTTTGGAATAACGATGGGTATCCCACCCAGATCCTTCACGATTTTCTTTCCCAGCCTTACGGCTTTTCCCTCTCCTTCCAAACCGAAATAACATCCTTTGAGTTGCTGATTGCTGATCGCTGATCGCTGATTGCTGAATGTTTGAATCGGGTGCATCGCAAGGAGTAGGGGCATCCCTACCTTTTTTAGAGGGTTGAGGACCTCGACCCCTAAGGCTCCACTCGTATGGATTACAAGGGTTTCTCTCAAGTTCCGCTTTCCAAGGGCCAATTCCTTTACGACTTTTTTGATCTCCCGTTCCGGGGTGGTAATGAAGACGATCTGAGCATCTCGAACGGCTTCTGAGACCTTCGTGGTAAAGAGGGGAGATTGAATGTAGGGGCGGACCTTCATGTCCGCCCTTTTCTTTAGAAGTCTCGCCCCTCTCCGGGCGCTCTGGAGGGTTCTGCTGGCTACACCGACAATGGGATAGCCCTTCTCCTTGAGGGCAAGCCCTAAAGCCGTTCCTACCCTTCCTGCTCCGATGATAGCAACTTTCTTTTTGTCAGCGGATTTAGCGGATTTAATCCGATGAATTCGTTTAATCTTCTGACCTTTTTTCATACAGAGACAGTAAAAGCGGACACCCTCCTGTCCGCTGAAAATCTTAGAAATTCATTATTGGATTTTACTAACTGGCCATTGAAATTAAAAAAGAGAAAAATGGTTTTTTATTCTTCCTACTTTCTAAATTCCATTACTAATTTCTATTCTCCTACAACTAATTTCCAATTTCGGATCCCAACTCTTCCCACGCCTCTTCGTAAACATTCAGATCCTTCTCAGAAAATAGGACAAATTGGACCTCATCGAATGTGTGATGATTGACGAAATCTTTAACCGTGGAGAGGGCGATCCGAGCCGCTCGTTCAATGGGGAAGCGGTAAGCCCCGGTGCTGATGGATGGGAAAGAGAGGGAGTGGATGCCTTTCTCTTGAGCCAAACGAAGGCTATTCTGATAGGCGTTTCGGAGGAGGTCATCTTCTCGGTATTTTCCTTCCGCAGGGTCGGGTCTTCGACCAGACCAGACGGGTCCGACGGTATGGATGACCCACTTCGCCTTCAGGTTGCCAGCGGTAGTGATCACTGCCTCTCCTGTTGGACAGCCTCCCTGTTTCGCACGGATTTTCTTGCACTCCTCTAAGATTACAGGACCTCCCGTTCTGTGGATCGCCCCATCCACCCCTCCTCCCCCTAAAAGGGTAGTGTTGGCGGCATTGACGATTGCTTCCGTATCTTGCTGCGTAATATCCCCTTGAATGAGGGAGAGGGTGGTTTTTCCGATCTGGGTTTTCATCTTTTAGAAATAGAGGCGAAAAATGAGGGAGGGATTTATTAAGAAGTGAAAATCATGTAGCTTTTCTCGATCTTCATCGCCGTTGCTATATTCAATCTTTCCATTTGTAAAAGTATATCCCAACAGGGGTAGGTGAGAAGAGAGACTCAAATATTCATTAACATGATATTCGGCTCCAAAATTGAATCCTAAACCAGCATTCCATTCGAGTCGATTGAAAGACGAACTCCTTGAACGGGTTAGTCCAAAAGAGGGTCCCATACCAAAATAAGGAGAAATCCTATTTTCAGGTCTTGTATATCTTCTCCATTCTCCACCTATGCCAGTGGAAATTGTACTATACCAGTAAGAATTAATATCTCTATGATGAATACTGAAAGAGATCAAACCTAAAAGAGCTGTTCGACTGGAGATCCCTCTCAAAACAGAGATTGTAGATGAATATGAAATAGGAACGACCCTTACTCCCAAACCCCACTTCCCCTTAATCTCTCCCGCCTCCCCTCTGACTCCGATGAGCCCAATAATCGTAAAAAAGAGTATGGTTCTTTTCATCTTCAAAAATAGAGGCGGACAATGAGGGAGGGGTTGAGTGCGAAACTCACTTGGTGTGATGTATCTCGATACTCAGTATCACTGCCATGTTTGCTCCGACTTTTTCTAAAGGTATATCTCAAAACGGGCAGATGGGTGGAAAGCGTTAGATGCTCGTTGACAAAATATTCGGCACCAAAACTGAACCCAAAGCCTGTCTGCCACGAAGTGCGATCGGAACGAGAACTCTCTGAAATGGAATAACCGAAAGAGGGTCCCAGCCCAAAATAAGGAGAGATCGTCTTTCCGGCTCTGGTATATCTTCTCCATTCCCCGCTAATCCCAGCAGAAGTATACCACCGGGTATCCTCTTGCACCTCTGTAGAGTCTCTCTCAGACCTGTAAGCACTCCGGTTAAAACCGAGATTTACAGAACCCAAAAGAGCCGTCCGATTGGAAATCCCTCTCATCACCGAGATATTGGGACTGGTGGAGCGACCATAGATTCCGACTCCCAATCCCCATTTCCCATCTATCTCACCCGCCTCCCCGATCGCAATCGAAAGCAAGAAAATTACAATTGAGATGATGATTCTTTTCATCTTGTCCCTCCTTGTCTGACTGACCACTTATCCCTTACCGCTGCCCCCTGATCCCTGACTTAAAGGTGGCTGGGCGCAGAATCGAACTGCGGACACCTGGATTTTCAGTCCAGTGCTCTACCAACTGAGCTACCCAGCCGGATTTTATCAAAATAGACTATAGACTTTGGACTCTGGACTATTGACTTAAGTCTAATGTCTAAAGTCTGAATTCAATTTGCCACAAAATGGGGTTTTTGTCAACAGGAAAGTGATAGAGGAGAAGGAGGTATACTACAAGAATGAAAGATTTAAAAAGACATGGAAAATGTCAGCTTATCGAAATCCTTCTTGCTCTATGTAAAGTGTACATTATAGGTTTTACCCCAAAATCTTCTTCTTACTCATCATTCTCCTTACCTGATTTTGCAACATCTTTGATCATTCTCCTCGCTCGATCCAAAAAAGTCATTCCCTTCACGAACTCATAGGCAAGACAGTCCGTTTCCATCGTCTTGCTTTTCAAAGCCTTTTTGAAGTGGGCGACCATCTGTTTCCCACAGACCCAATCACCCTGGAGATTTATCCCCAAAAATATACATTTCAGACAGCTCTTCTTCATTCCCATTTACCTCGTATAAGCACGCTTTTCCCTATCGAAAAACCTAATCTTGGCTGATCCCCAAAATGACCGATCAAAACTTTTCTACCTCCACATCCTTTTTGTCAAACCCTTGAGCCTCCAAGTTTCGATCCCAGAGCCGGGCAAAGTCTTTCAACTTCAGAACCAGTTGAGGGTTGATCATCACTTGCCCCTTCTCATCCTTGAACACCGCCACTTGATCAATCCTTGCGTAGTCATTTCGGAAGGAGATCGGCCCCCACGCATCTTCTCTGAATTCTGCATCTCCTACTTCAAACACCACATCTAGGTCCCTCATCAGGTCTCCATTCTGCCTGCCGTAATGGGCAACGGAGACCATTGGAAAGCCTCTTGGACCCTCTCCAACATATTCAATGACCAGATCCATGAAAGGCGGGTTTTTAACCTTGATAGGGTTTTCCTTCAGGGATTCAAGCCCTCCGTTCCGATCGATATTTCTCTGAATTGTCTTCATTTTTTTTCTCCTTTCTTCCTCCATCTATGTATAAACACGCTTTTAGAACAATAAGCAGTATTTTTCATAATTTTTTCGTAGATTTTCTGAAATTCCATGATTTTTTTCTTAAGTCTTCCTGTAAGTTGATGTAATATAGATAGTTAGTAAATTTAACCCTCAGGGCTTCAAGCCCGCCTTTCCGATCGATATTCCTCTGAATTGACTTCATCTCTCTTGCCTCTTTTTCTCTCCATCTGTGTATAAGCACG
>JADFOU010000153.1 GCA_022562655.1 candidate division TA06 bacterium | reverse complement strand
TCGATATTCGAAGAATCCGAGAGGAAATAGAAATTTGAAATTAGAAAAAACTCTGCTCCTGATATGGATTCTCCTGGGGTGGATTGGTGCGAGAAATATAGAGGCGAGTGCCTGGACGTTAGAAAAGGGAGGATTTCTTTCAAAACTCTCCCTTATCGGATCACGATCCAGTTCGAGGTTTAACAGCAATTCCGAAAAAGACCGTCTTCCCTTTAATGGAGTAAGCCAGACGGTAATCACCTCCCTGGATCTCTCCTATGGTTTGAGAAATGACCTCACCCTTTCCGCCAGTTTCCCCCTCATCTCCTATGACCTGAAGCAGGATCTGAATCCCATTTCAGGCATCGGTTTCGGAGACATAAGATCCTCAGCAAAGATCAATTTTCTCAATACCCCTTTCACATCGTCCACTGAATTTGTAGTGAAATTCCCAACGGCGGTCTCTCAAGATCCCTCTTTGATCCGTATTGGTGAAGGACAGTTTGACTTCGAATGGGTCAGTTCCAACGGGATTTTGTGGAACTCCTTACCCGCTTATTCCAATATCGAAGTCGGTTATCGGGTGAGAATGGAAAAAAAGCAAGACCGATTCAACCCCGGGAATGAGTTCCTCTATCGTTTTGAAACTGGATATTCCTTTTTGAAGGACTGGACAGCGGTGATGACAGTGGATGGGTTTTGGGGACAAGATTATGTGGTTTTTGACATTCCCCTGGATCTCCGAAGGAATCTTCTCACTGTCACACCCAGTCTCGTTCACAATATCAATCCTCTCTTTGGGATGCAGTTGAGTTTAGGGGTTCCAGTGATGGGTCGGAGTTCCTATGCCGGTACTCAGTTGGCTCTGGGTCTCTTTTACCACAACACCCAGACCTCGGGGCAAATGGGGAACGCGAGCCTCCCTTTGATCCAAGGGAGCTCATGCTGTACTGTTCAGTAGAATAAAGAAAATGGTTATTCGAAGTTGGAAAATTGTAATGGAAATTTGAAATTAGATAATGGTTTTATTTTTACTCTATTCTCCAATTTCTAATTTCTATAACTAACTTCCATTTTCCAACAACCAATTTAAATTCTCAAAGGGGGTTTTAATGAAAAAAATCTTGTTTCTTTTGGCTCTTGTCCCCCTTTTGTACCTAGGCTGCAGCACGGGACCGGATTGTGATGCCCTTGTGCCCTGTGACTTGATCGTCCCAGGGATTTCAGGCAACCCCAAGGATGTGATCCCTGCCATTGATGGACCTATAATGATCTCCGGAGATCCTGCATACGTTGAAGACGATCACCTTGTCCTGGGAGTCATTATAGACGGCGAAGCCCGGGCATACCCCCATTCCATTTTAGACCATCACGAAATTATCAATGATGAGATCAACGGACAAATATTTACCGTCTCTTACTGCCCCCTGACCGGCACAGGGATCGTCTTCGATCGATATGTTGCAGGGCGATCGACAACCTTTGGGGTCTCTGGTCTCCTCTACGACCACAACCTCATCCTCTATGACAGGGCAACGGAGAGCCTCTGGTCCCAGATGCGCCTCGACTGTATTCAGGGAGGACTGAAGGGAACGCCACAGAAGGTCCTCGAAGTGATCGAGACGACCTGGAAAACCTGGAAAGAACTGAACGGAAATGTCACCTTAGTCGTCTCAGATAAGAAGAGTGATATTGAAGGGAAATGTATTCTGGAGCCCTGTTACCGGGGTCCCTATACAGATAACAATTACCCCTATGGGAATTACCGAACATCGGACATACTTCTGGGATTTCCCCTCACCTTTGATGACCCGCGCCTCAACAGAAAAGACCGGATTCATGGCGTCATCGTCACTGGGAAGACCAAGGCATATCCCTTTAAGGCTTTCATTGGAAAACGGGTGATCAACGATTGGGTCAACTCACTGCCCATCGTGGTCCTTGTAGATCAACCTCGAAACCTGATCATGAGTTTTTCGAGAGTCGTTGGCACTGACACCTTAACCTTTCAAGATCCGGGCAGTAACTTCCCCTTCACTTTCAAAGATGAGGGAACCGGCTCCACCTGGAATCTCTTGACAGGAACTGCTGTTGAGGGTACAATGATGGGGGAAAGGCTGGAGAGGACTCTCTCCTACAATGCATACTGGTTCGCCTGGGGAGCCTTCTGGAGAGGTGCAGAGATCTATGGACAATAAGATCAGCGGATTAAGCAGATTTACCAGATTTTGTAGCTAATTCATTGAATCCAAGGATGAATCTAAATAGAAAGGAGTGAATAATGAGAAGTCTCATAAGGCTGTTCAGTATCATAAGCGTTCTCTTCTTCCTGACGAGCAGCGCTTTCAGTGCGGATACCCTTCGGATTGATCCAGTCCATTCTTCAGTCGATTTTAACATCCGACACCTGGTGGGAAGGGTGAGGGGAAGGTTTATGGATTTCTCAGGAACCATAGTCTATGATCAAGACAAAATTGCCAATTCTTCTGTCAACATATCCATAAAGACCAAAAGTATTGATACGGGAAACCAAAAAAGGGATGGCCACCTGAGGACGGCTGATTTCTTCGATGTCGAAAATTATCCTGAGATCACGTTTCAGTCCAATGAAGTCAAGGAAACAGAAGATGGGTTCGTAGCCGTTGGACCTCTCTCGATTCACGGTGTGGAAAAAGAGATCCATCTCCCTTTTGAAGTCCTAGGATTTATGAAAGACAAAAAAGGGAACATATGGGCAGGTTTCGAATCGGGGATCACCATCAATCGGAAAGATTTTGGAATCACGTGGAACCGGACCCTGGAGGACAGGGGATTCATCTTAGGAGACGAAGTCAAAATCAAATTCTTTATCGAGTCAGTGATGAAGAAGGAGGAGGAGGAAAAGAAGGAGGAGAAAGAAAAGAAAAAGGAATAACTGCTGTTTATTATCCAGGTTTGAAAATAGTAAGTAGACAAATAAGCCCGCCAGAAGATTCCACTGGGGGGCTTTTTTTACCTCTTTCTATGGATTGGATTCTATACAACCCTCAGACAATCCCACATCATCAACGAATCAATAAAAGATATAGAAAAAGGCTTGACTTCTCTCTTGGGAAATCTAAAATAATGTGAAAGCCTTTGGGAACAGAAGAGGGATCTATGAGCAATGAAAAAGTATTAATTACAGGTGGGAATAAAGGGATTGGACTCGCGACGACAAAAGAATTTTTGTCTCATGGTTATAAGGTCTACGTGGTCGCCCGGGATTTTTCAAAGTTCAACCTCGATGGAAAAGAACAAGTTGAAAAAATAGAATTTGATCTTGTCAATGTTGCTGAGATACCTCATTTAGCAAAGAAAATAGGAGAGATCAATATTTTAATCAATAATGCAGGCATTATGCATGGGATATCCTATGAAGATTATACAGAAGAGAAAAAAGATGAGATTTTAAAAGTCAATTTAGAAGCACCCGTGGCTCTCATACTGGCGTTCTCCCCAGGGATGGTTCGACAGGGGAAAGGGAGAATTGTAAACAATGCATCCATAGCAGGAGAAATCGGTCATCCCGATATTTGGTATGGAATTACGAAAGCAGGGGTGATCAATTTTACAAAGAGTTTCGCAAAAATATTGGGTCCCAAAGGAATCGTGATCAATGCTGTTGCCCCCGGTCCTGTTGAGACAGAAATGTTACAGATTATTCCCAAAGAACGGAAAGAAGGGATGAAAAGGGTTGCTTACACAGGCAGGTATGCAACAGCGGAAGAAATTGCAAAAACAATCTACTGGCTTGCAACGGATTGCCCAGATTATATCAATGGAACCTGCATTGATATCAACAATGGAGTTTTCCCTCGTTGATCAATGTACAAAGGCTTCTTTGGGCAACAACAAACCTTGAAGTTTTAAAAGAAAGGAGGGGGGAGGATGAAAAAAATTATACTTGCCGCTCTGACTGTGTTTGTCGCGTAGATGGCACTCGATTTCGTCATCCATGGGTTGATTCTTCAATCCACCTATGAGGCGACGGCCTCGGACTCTGGAGACCTGAGGGGGAAATGAAGATGGGCTTGATGTTCTTCACGGTCCTGGTTGCTGCCTTTGTCTTCGCGTACATCTATGCAAAGTTCTTCGGCGAGAAAAGTGTAGGGACAGGCTTGAAGTACGGACTCTTGTTCGGGATTGGCACTGGCATATCTTTTGGATACGGAACCTATGCCGTGATGCCCATCCCCTACAATCTGGCTCTTTCTTGGTTCCTCGGCTCAGTGGTCGAGGCAACCGTGGGCGGCCTCCTCGCGGGATTGATACTCAAATAATCCGGAGAGAAATCATGGATAAAGATTTTCCGACAGATGGCGTTGAGATGACTCATCTCCTCGTCGTGAGTGACATGGAGAAGTCCCGGTCGTTTTACCAGGACGTGCTGGGTGCCAAAGTATTACGAGAGTACGGGGGCACATCCTGCGTTTTGAACTTCCAGGGGAGTTGGATCCTGTTGGTGACGAGCGGAGGACCGACGAAGGACAAACCCACTGTGACTTTCACACCTCCCTCCAACCCAGACACCGTAAGCCACGAGATGACCATCCGGGTGCCGGACTGCGAGGCGGCCTACGAGATCCTCAAGTCTCGGGGCGCTGAGTTCCTCACTCCCCCCGTCAATTTGGGCGGAGAAATTCGGTGCTTCTTCCGGGATCCCGACGGTCATCTCCTGGAGATCAGCCGACTCGTATAATAGGAGACAAGCAGCACCCTTTTTTAGATCTGCAGAACATTAAAAACAGGGACAGCGTCCTATTTTTGAGTAATTTAGCAAGGGAAAATAGGGGGGCACCTATTTTTCAATTCAAAAGAGGAGAACCCTATGTCTACTTCCCCAAACGCTGCTTTAAAATATGCCGAGGAGCACCGCAACCGTTTCTTAAAAGAATTGCAGGATATTCTGTCCATTCCTTCTATCTCTGTAGAACAAGAGAGAAAGCTCGATGTCCAGCGTGGGGCGAAGTGGGTTGCGGACCGACTGCGCAAAGCAGGTATGGAACGCGTTAAAATCTTCGAAACTGCAGGGCACCCTGTCGTTTTCGCCGAAATAAAATCTTCCGTTCCCAGTGCCAAAACCATCTTGATTTATGGACACTACGATGTGCAGCCAGCCGACCCGCTGGAAGCTTGGGAGAGCGATCCTTTTCAGTCAACTATACGGGGAGAGAACCTCTATGCCCGCGGCGCGACCGATATGAAAGGTCAGGTCATGGCCAGCCTGTGCGCCCTGGAAGCTGTGAACCGCACGGGTCAACTCCCGGTAAATGTCAAATTCCTGCTTGAAGGGGAGGAAGAACTGGGCTCCCCCCATCTGGGAGAGTTTCTGGACACCCATCATGACCTCCTCGCCTGCGATTTCTCCCTGAATCCAGATGCAGGGATGGTCGGAGCCGATAGTCCTACCATTGTCTATGGTTTGAGGGGGCTCTTCGGATGCAGGCTTCGCATCACCGGACCCTCCAGAGACTTGCACTCCGGCGCTTTTGGGGGAATCGTGTACAATCCTATCCACGCCTTAAGTGAATTGATCGCTGGGATGCACGACGAGGAGGGGCGGGTCAAGAGCCTGACACCTTCCAACTTTGTGAC